>JBAYFJ010000099.1:0-7359 GCA_041667245.1 Bacteroidales bacterium
CTGCTCTTCCGATGTCATTGTCCCTGAGGGAGTAGGCTGCTGCGCATTCGCCGGAGACAAGGGAATGAGCGTGCCGGAATTGAACGCCTACGCCTTAAGAAAACTGAGGGAACAGGTAAAGACCTGCCCCCTCGGCTATTCTAACAGCAGGACTTGTGAGATAGGTCTTGAGACCAACTCCGGAATCCCTTACGTGTCAATCGTTTATCTTGTAAACGCCTGCACAACTTCTGACTAATTCTTCTTTTTGTACTTACCGGCGGCGGCGAAGGCATCGTATTCAGCCTTGCTTGCGGGATCCACCATGACGCTGTCTGCCTTGTCAGTGTACAGAATGCCGTCCAGATGGTCGCATTCGTGCTGGAAAATCACAGCAGCGAATCCGCTCACCGTGTCCCTGAGCATCTGAAGCGTGACAGGATCCTTGTAAGAAACGATGGCGTTGGGGTACCTCATCACGTTTCCGCGAAGAGTGGGAACCGAAAGACAGCCCTCTCTGCCCTTCACCATATCCCCGTAGAGACTGTCAATCTGTATGTTGGCATAGACTTCGAAAGGCTCTCCCTCCTTGTCCACCCTCATCACGGCGACAATCCTTCTGTTCACTCCCACCTGAGGAGCAGCGATTCCGACCCCGCCCTCTTCAGGAGCGTTGACAGTGGAAAGCATCTTTCCCGTCAAAGTCCTGAAAGCATCAGACTGCAAAGCTGCGTCATTCAGTTCAGTGCTTGCCGTCCTTAGGATTTTCAAGTCCGCGGAATCAGAGGCGTTGAGAACATACATTACCGAGTCGGAGCCTGTTATCAAAGCGGTCTCTTCTGTGGTGAACTGTCCTGAGAGAGCCTCCTTGGGCTTCTTGTCGCCCGGCTTGATCAGTACCAGCATAACGATGACCGCGATGATGATCGTGACCATCAGCAATCCTGAAATCAGGTTGTTGTGTTTCTCTGCCGAGTCCATATTACTTTCCCGCAAGATGTTTCTCCCAAGCCCAAGCCGATTTCAGAGTCTCGTCCAAAGATCTCTCCGCCTTCCATCCGAGCTGCTTGTTGGCGAGAGAAGGGTCAGCCCATATCGCGGTCACGTCTCCGGCGCGTCTCGGGGCGAACTTGTAGTTCAATTTAACATTGTTGACTTTCTCGAAAGTGTCCACCAGCTCAAGCACCGAGACCGGTCTTCCGGTGCCAATGTTGAAGATCTCGTAGTCTTTCTCCATTTTGTCCTCAATCATACGTCCCACGGCGAAAACGTGAGCCTTAGCGAGGTCCACTATGTCAATGTAGTCTCTCTGGCAGGTACCGTCAGGGGTAGGGTAGTCGTGTCCGAAAATGCTCAGGCACTCTCTCTTGCCGATTGCGGTCTGAGTGATAAAAGGCACGAGATTGTTAGGCACGCCGCGGGGAAGCTCCCCCAAAAGCGCTGAAGGATGAGCTCCGATAGGGTTGAAATATCTCAGCGCCAGTCCTCTGACAGGCCCGTCTTTGGCAAGTCCCGGATTGATTGTCCTGCCGAATCTTTCCGTGGCTTTGATGGTGTCGCGAAGGAAGTCCTCACAGATCTGCTTGGTGTTGCCGTAAGGAGAAGTGGCGCTCTGTCGTGGCGACTCCTCCGTGACAGGCAGAACGTCAGGCTCGCCGTACACGGTGGCTGAGGAAGAGAACAGAACATTGCATCCTCCGTGAGTCTTGGCTGCGTCAAGCACATTAAGGAATGAGCTCAGATTGTTCTTGTAGTATTTGATAGGTTCCGAAACCGATTCTCCGACGGCCTTGAAGGCTGCGAAATGGATGACTGCGTCAATCTGAAAGTCCGAGAACAATTTGTTGACGGCATTGCTGTCGCAGAAATCAATTTTAACAAAAGGAATGTCATTCTTACCGGTGACTTTTTGAACGCCCTCGAAGCAGGTCATATCGCAATTCGACATATTGTCTGCGACAACTACCTCATAACCGGCCTGGATTAACTCAACAGTGACGTGGCTGCCGATGAAACCGGCGCCTCCTGAAACCAAAACACGTTTGCTCATAATAATTGTGTGAATAATGAATCGCAAACTTAGCAATAATTACTCACAAAATCAATTTCTCGCGTCTGCTCTTCGACGAATCGGGGCCCTATAATCCCGACCTCAGATCCAGAAGCGTCGGGAAAACCAGAAGAAGAAGCGGAAGATAATCCTTAAGAGAATGGCGCATAAGCTCCAGAACCCTCTGAATCTCCCTCTTCACCTTACGAGGGGACACTTTGAACTTCTCCGCAATTTCGTTGTAAGTCAGATTCTCGAAACGGCTGGAATAGAACACCTCCCTGGTGATTTCCGGCAGAGTCTTCATAAAATCATTGAAAATCTTCTCTACGTCCGAACGGAAAAGCAGATTCATATTCTCGCTCTCCATCACGTTGATCTCAGTCAGGATGGCCTTGTAGGAATCATTTTGAATGTCCTGCTTAATCCTCATCCGGGTGGCCTCGTTGCGAAGATGATTCAGGCATCTGTTCTTGATGGATGTCAGAATGTAGGCCTGAGGTACCGTGTTCACCTCGATGGAATCCCTCTTGTCCCAGAAAGTAGTGAAACTGTCCGCCACAATGTCCTCGGCGGCAATCTCGTCTCTGATGTAAGAGGCTGCGATAGCGACGAATTTGTCTCTGTAGGCAGAGTAAAGCTCACCGAACTCCTTGGATGAAATAATGTGTTTCGCAATTATTTCCTCCTGAGACCTGTCAGATTTGAGCACCTTCATCGCCATAGCCCTTGATTATTTAATGCAACTTGTAAGAATCTTCAGACTCGAGCCTTTCGCCGGGCTGAAAGAGACCGCTGATGAAGTCGCGGGAACAAGAATCGTCTCCCCTCGGCGAACGTTCATCCTGAACTCTCCATCAGGCTCGTTGTCAATTAGCTCACCCTCACCCCCGATGCAGATGACAACGAGAAAAGAATCCAATCCGGAAAGATCCTTGGTGACCTCTTTGTCAGCTTCGTAAAGAGAAGTTGTGAAATACTTGCAAGACACGAGTTCGTTCTCAGTATTCCTAAGTTCCTTGTAATTAGTCTTGTAATCAGGATAGACCTTGTAGTCTATGGCATCCTTCGCCATCTCCGTGTGCAGCGCGCGAGGCTTTCCGTCAAGCCCGAGCCTGCCGAAATCGTAGATCCTGTAAGTGATGTCTGAAGTCTGCTGAATCTCAGTGATGAAACATCCGCCGCCTATGCTGTGGATTCGTCCCGCGGGAAGGAAAAACACATCCCCCTCCTTAACTTTGTAATCCTGAAGCACATCAGTTATTGTGTTGTCAGCCACCCTTTTGACGTACTCGTCAGGAGTGATGGAAGCAGACAGCCCGGACATAAGATGGGCACCCGGAGCAGTCCCCACGATGTACCACATCTCTGTCTTCCCTTTGGAATTGTGCCGTTTGGCCGCAAGCTCGTCGTTAGGATGAACCTGTACGGACAAATCGGACTTGGCGTCAATGAATTTTATGAGAAGAGGGAACTCGTCCCCTGTGTTTGCGTAGACCTTTGAGCCTATAAGCTTGTCTTTATTTTCCCTTATCGCCTCCGTGATAGTCTTGCCCTCAAGCGGACCGTTAGCAATCACCGACTCGTCCCCCTTAACGGCGGACAATTCCCAACTTTCTCCGATGTTATGCTGATCAGTGTCGACACCTTTGAACGGAGCAATCTTCTCTCCGCCCCAGACAATCGTCTTGAAAATAGGCTTGAATTTTAATGGCTCCATAATTACTTGTTTGTCAGTTGGTTGAGAGCGAACATATAAGCGCCTATGGATATGGCCTTGCTCGCGCCTATCCGAGAACGCATCACTCCGATTCGCTTCTGCGGATCGTAGACAACCTCTCTCTCGCTGCCGTAAACCTTAAGTTTGCGGGCGTCACCTTTGGCGAATTTGGCAAATTCATCAGGATCGTCAAGATTGTAGACAACTGACTGAACCCGGTTGATAGTGTCCCCTGACATAGTCTTGATGGTGGCTCTCATTGATTTAAGAATGCCCGGCATAATGTACTTGTAATTGTTCATAATCCCTCCGCCTATGACAATCAGACCGTCGATGAGCGTCGCTGCCGTGGCCATTGCCGCTCCCGCGACCTCGCCCATTTCGTTGAACGCTTCTGTGGCCGCCTTCTTGTTGCCCTCGCGCTCGCCGTTGCAGATCGCAGCTATATCCTTAGGCTCAAGCCCGTGGTTAGGATTCCCGCTCAACTCTCCGTACACCCTTTTCACGGCTCTGATAGCCACTCCGTCCTCCACAATGTACTCAGGAAGTTTCGAGTGAGGCAGGCAGAAAGTCTCCACGCACGAATTGTCGCCTCTGTTTAGCTCCCCGTCAATCACAGTTCCGATTCCGAAACCGGTTCCGAAAGTGTAGCCAATCAAATTGTGGTAGCGTTTCGCGCTGCCCAGTGCCGCCAATTTCTCGTTGACCTGAGGCAAAACCCCGCCGAGAGCCTCGCCGTAAGCATAGAGATCACCGTCATTGTTGATGAACACCGGCACGTGAAACTTGTCCTGAAGGAAAGGTCCCAGCGCCACTCCGTCCCTGAATGAGGGAAAGTTCGGCAGATAGCCGCCGATGATGCCGTTTGGATAGTCGGCAGGACCGGGGAAGGCGAAACTGATCGCCACCGGTTTCTCCGTGAGAGTGTTGATCACCGAACTGAAGCCCAGTACCATAGTCTGGAGACAAAGGTCCAAATTGTTGGAATTTGAAGGCAGCGTTATAGGCTCGCCCACGTATTCGCCTCCTTTCATCGCGCCGAAGACCATATTGGTGCCACCCGCGTCCAAAGTGAGGACTATTCTTGAATCTGTTTTAAAGTTTGCCATATTTTTAGAAATTCTAAAAGCAAAAATAACATTAATTATCGGATTAACCACCATTTGGCAGGTGCCGAGCCCATCTTGAACTCAAGTTTTCCGCCCGCCATAATTTCTTCGTAGTCGATGTACCCTCTGTCAAGAGCAACCCCGTTGAGGAAGACGCTCTGAATATATCTTCGCTCCGCACTGACTTTGTTTGCATTAATCTCAAACACTCCTCCCGGGACCTTGATAGATGCCTTTTCAAACAGAGGGCTTCCGAACCAGAACCTCGTGCTCGCAGGCTCGATCTGGTAGAATCCCAGACTTGAAAGGACGTACCATGCAGACATCTGCCCCTCGTCCTCGTTGCCGGAAAGGCCGTCATCGGAATTGCCGTACATCGTGGAGAGAACCTCTCGCACTTTGTCGGCGCATTTTCCAGGCTCATCCGCCATAGCATATAAATAGATGATATGGTGGCTCGGCTCATTCCCGTGGGCATATTGCCCGATCAGACCGCTGATGTCGGGAGAAACGTCCGAACCCTCTATTTCGGAAGGCACGGTGAAAAGCGAATCCAGTTTTTCCAGTAAAGCCTCTCTTGAGCCGAAAAGACTCGTCAGGCCGTCGAAATCCTGAGGCGCCAACCAAGCATATTGCCACCCGTTGCCCTCGCAGTAGACATCCTCTCTGTGATTGGAATAGAAAGGATTGAAGTCCTCAATAAACTTGCCTTTAGAGTCCCTGCCTCTCATAAAACGAGTCTCGGGGTCGAAGAAATGCCTGTAAGAGTGACTTCTCTCAAGATAATACTTGTAGCCACTCTCATCTCCCATTGCTTTGGCCGCATTGGCCAAGGCACCGTCGGCTACAGCGTATTCCATATCGTAAGCGACCGATTCGTTGAACAAATCGCAAGGGATGTACCCGTATTTCATTCTCAGATCCATCCCTCTCGAGGGCAGCGTGGCCGACACCTTCATTGCAGCCAATGCTGAATCTCTGTCGAAACCGTCGAATCCTTTCACGATTGCGTCCGACATTGCGACGATGCCCGGATTTCCGACCATACAGAATGTCTCGTTCCCTGCGAGATGCCAGACCGGAATCTGGCCGTCCTTGCGGTAAATGTCCAGGAAAGTGTTCATAAAATCGTTGGTCCTTTCGGGATTGATGATGGTCTGAAGCGGCATCTGGGCTCTGTAAGTGTCCCATAATGAGAAGATTGTGTAGCTGTCACGAGCGGCTCCCGCATCGCTGAAGAGAGCCGGATGGATGGCAGTGTGGTAGAGAGCCGTGTAGAAAGTCCGTTTGCCCTCCTCATCGGCGGACACTATCCGGATTTTCGAAAGCTCGTCATTCCAAGCGGTCCTTGCAGCCTTTTTTGTCTTGTCGAAGTCCCATCCCGGAAGCTCAGCTCTAATGTTGTTGTAGGCCCCCTCTTCGCTTGAGGGCGAGATGGCGACCTTAACCATCATAGATTCCTTGTCCTCGGTTTTGAAAGACATCCTGGCATAGTGACCGTCTTCGGAAATATCGAAAGACTTGAAAGGCTTGCTGAACACTGCGTAGAAATAGATTTTCTGATCCTTGGCCCATCCTGTTGAAAATCTGTACCCGCTTATGGATTTGTTATCTATCTGCTTGATGCTGACCTCAGTAGCCTTGTCCCAGCAGCCTCCGTTCTCAAGATCGAACACCACAGCCGAGGAGTCAGACCTCGGGAAAGTGTATCTGTGCAATCCCACTCTTGACGTCGCAGTCATCTCGGCTCTGATTCCGTATCTGGTAAGCGGAACGCTGTAATAGCCCGGTTCCGCGATTTCCTCTCTTCTGTCTGCGTAAGACCATAATCCCGAGGTCGGATCGCCCTCGGCTCCTCTCGCATAAGTGACGTGACCGATCACCGGCATCACAGTGATGTCGAACAGATCCCCGATTCCGGTTCCGCTGAGATGAGTGTGCGAAAAGCCAATCACCGTGGAGTCTGAATTGTGGTAGCCGGAGCACCAGTCCCACTGCTGGGGAATGCTTGTCGGCCCGAGCTGTATCGCTCCGAACGGCACGTTCGCACCCACGAACACGTGCCCGTGTCCTCCGCTTCCGGTCCTGACGCGGACATACTCGACAGGCTGCCTTATCTCTATTCTCTTTGAGCAGGAGATTGCGGCCACGGCTGCGGCGACCGAAAGGACCAAAGTCGCGAGTGAAGGTCTCATCATAATATGTTGGTCTTTTTCGTGAACTCTATGATTTCGGGAATATACCCGAGCGCAAGTCCGGTGACGGTGTCGGCGCAACCGTAGTAGATGGCGATTCTGCCTGTTTTCGGATCGTGCAGGGCCGCGCAAGGGAATGTGACGTTAGGCACGTCTCCGGTGCACTCGTAGATCTTCTGAGGAGTGATCAGGTACTGACCGCTTCTGGCGAGAACTTTCCACGGCCGGTCCAAATCCAGAAGAGCCGAACCGAAAGCGTACACATAGCCGTTGCAAGAATGAAGCACGCCGTGGTAGAACAGAAGC
>JBAYFJ010000100.1:0-7281 GCA_041667245.1 Bacteroidales bacterium
GCTGCCTTACGCCAATCCTCTGTTCAAAGTGACCCTTATCCCGAGGGGCCAGGCTCTCGGTGCCGCTTGGTATCTGCCTGAGGAAAGAAAGATCTGGACTAAGAATCAGATGGTTGATGAGATGTGTTCTCTTATCGGAGGACGCGTGGCAGAGGAAATCGTTAACGGAGAGCCTTCGACAGGAGCTCAGAATGATTTGGAGAAACTCACTCAGATGGCTTACAGTATGGTTCAGTACTATGGAATGAGCGACAAGGTCGGTCAACTTTCGTTCTACGACTCCACCGGATCAAGAGGCTATGACTTGACGAAACCGTACAGCGAGAAGACAGCCGAGGTTATGGATCAGGAAGTCAAGAGTTTAGTTCAGAACATCCACGACAGAACTAACAAACTTCTGACCGACCACAAGGAGGGCTTCTATCAGATGGCTAACATTCTTCTCGACAAAGAAGTTATATTTGCTGAGGATGTGGAGAAGATTCTCGGACCTAAGGTGAAACCGTCCGAATCGGACAGAACCGCCACTGACAATGAGGCTACAGCCACAACGGCACCTGATACCGACAAGACTGCCGAAAGCAGCAAAACCACTGAAGAGACTACTACTAAAAACTAAACATAAATGACCAATGTGACCCTCAGAACTATTTCCGGAGTAGGCTTCATAGCAGTAATGCTGGCTTGTCTGCTCTTGAATAAGTTTTTGTTCGCAGCTCTAATCATTTTCATTATGATAGGAATGATGGCTGAGTTCTACAAATTCACGATGGGGGACTCCTACGAATTCTCCAGGATTCTGGCAATCGTCGCCGGCGTGGTACTGTTCTGCCTTATATTCCTGGCTGAAGTGTATGCGATTCCTTTCGCTTTTGTGTCCCTTGCCTTGCTCCCCGTTTTCATAGTGATGATTAACTCTCTGTATGTCAGGGACAAAACGGATTTCGGCAAATTCTCCAACATTTACACCGGACTTCTGTACATAGCCATACCGCTTGCATTGTCCAATCTTATCGCAATCCAAGACGGGGAGTTGAACGGAATGTTGCTTGTCTGCTTTTTCATTATAATATGGTGTTCAGACGTAGGGGCTTTCGTTGCTGGCATAACTCTTGGCCAGAAATACGGCAAAAAACTTTTCCCTTCCATTTCTCCGAAGAAATCTTGGATGGGTTTTTGGGGCGGGCTTGCTACCGCAATTCTCGCCTCGGTAGTTCTGAACTTGACGGGTATGCTTGAGATACCGATAATCCACAGTATTGTGCTTGCGATTGTTATGGATGTCGCAGGTGTCTACGGCGACCTTTTCGAATCACAGTGGAAGAGGTACTACAATGTGAAAGACTCAGGCAATTTGATTCCGGGACACGGCGGTCTGCTGGACAGATTTGACAGCACTCTTTTCGCAGTGCCTGTCGGCGCTATATATATGGTTATAATGAATCTTTTGTAATAACAATGAGAATCGACAAAAACTCTTTTGGCTCAATCGCTGTAGTGTGGGTGGCGGGAATTATCCTGTCCATCATTTCTCTGAAATTTATCCCTATTATGTGGCTGTCGGTGACGCTTACTGCAATCCTTGTCGGTTTTATGCTGTTTGTCACTTGGTTCTTCCGAGTTCCTGAGCGAGAGCTCAATCTCGACCCAGACATCATTACTTCAGTGGCCGATGGAAAAGTGGTCATAATCAGAAAGGTACACGAGCCTGAATACCTGAAGACCGAATGCGTGCAGATTTCGGTGTATATGGATTTTTTCAATGTCCACGCCAATTTTTGGCCGGCGACCGGGGAGATCACTTACTACAAGTATCATCCCGGAAAATATGCGCTCGCATTTCTTCCTAAAGCTTCCGAGAAGAACGAACATTCCTCAGTTGGGATGCAGACCGGCGGGAGACTTATCTTTTTCAAGCAGATTGCGGGGACATTCGCCAGAAGAATCGTGTGCTATGCCGAGCCGGGATGCAAAGAGATTTGCGGCACTCAGTGCGGAATCATAAAATTCGGATCCAGAATTGATCTTTATCTGCCTCTTGACTGTGACATCAAAGTCAAGGTAGGGGATGAGGTGAAGGCTTGCAAAACGATAATCGCTACACTAAATAATGGCTGAGGCTTTTATTATCCTAATTCTAATCCTGCTTAACGGGGTTTTCTCAATGGCTGAAATCGCTTTGATTTCGGCAAGAAAATCCAAGCTTCGCTCAGAAGCTGAGAAGGGTAATCAGGGAGCTGAGAATGCGGTCAAACTCGCCTCGGATCCTGACAAATTCCTTTCGACCGTACAGATGGGCATTACTCTTGTCGGAATTCTGACCGGTATTTTCTCCGGCGACACTCTCGCGGAGAATTTCGCTTTGCTGTTCGAGAAATGGGGAATGACCGCGGGACTGTCCGAATTCGTAGCAAAAGCGATTATAGTTCTGATAGTTATGTACTTCAGCATATTACTCGGCGAACTGGTCCCTAAACGGATTGCGATGGCGAATCCTGAGAAAGCAGCCATCAAGATGTCGGGGATGATGAGATTCGTCTCTTGGATTTCCACTCCGATTGTGTTCTCGCTCGCCAAGAGCACGGCTTTCGTAGTTCGGCTTCTCGGCATCAAGGAACACGAAAGCAAGGTTACCGAGGATGAAATCAAGTCAATTATTCACGAGGGGACAGAAGAGGGGGAGGTGTCAAAGGTCGAACAGGACATAGTCGGAAGGGTGTTCACTCTCGGAGATCTGAGCGTCAGCAACATAATGACTCTTAGAGACGACATTGTCTATCTGGACATCAATATGACTGACAATCAGGTAAGGAAGACCATTGAGAACAACATCTATGAGCAATATCCCATCGTGGACGGTGATCTGGACAACATTGAAGGCGTGTTCTCGCTGAAAGACTATGTGCTGAGCGTAGGTAGAAAAGGCGGCATAGATCTTAAAGCTATGATGAAAAAACCTGTCTATTTCCACGAAAATATGTCGGTCTACAGCGTTCTGGAGTATATGAAGAAGCACAAGGTCAACAGGGCCTTGGTCTGCGATGAGTTCGGAGCGCTTTCGGGAGTCATTTCACTTAAAGATATTCTTGACGGCCTGATCGGAAACACTAACAACAGCCACCAGAAAGAACCTGACATTATCGCCCGAAAGAACGGCGACGGCTGGCTCGTGGACGGACAATGCTCCATCTATGATTTCCTGATTCATTTCGACCTCTCGGACGCAATGGAGGATTACGATTTCTCCACGGTCGGCGGTATGATAATGGATGTGATGCAGCAGGTTCCGTCAGAAGGCGAAAAAGTCAACTGGAAGAATTTCTCTTTCGAGGTCGCCGATATGGACGGGGCCAGAATCGACAAAGTCATAGTTAAAAGACTTACCGATTCTGATTCTGATCAGCCTCAATCAGTTCAATAAGCTTATCAATGGCCTCTGTGTCAGGCACGTGACGCATTACCGGGACATTTTTGCGGTAGATTGACACTTTTCCTCCTCCTTCGCCGACATATCCCCAATCTGCGTCCGCCATTTCACCGGGACCGTTCACGATGCACCCCATAACTGCTATGACCACATTTTTAAGATGCGAGGTGCGCTTTTTCACTTCATTGAAGGTCTCCTTAAGATTGTACATCGTTCTCCCGCAGCCGGGGCAAGCGATGTAGTCCGGCTTGTAGAACCGTCTTCTTGCGGCCTGTTGAATCTCATCTGTCAGATAAGCGCCGAAACCGTTTTCTTCTATTGAGACAGTCTTTCCTTCGTCATCCAGATAACTCCCGGTGAACTGAACATCGTCCAAATCTCTGTCCAACAGCCTTTTGCCGAAATCACAAGAGGCGTCCAGAATAAGTCTTTCGCGAGAAGGGGCCTCATAATCGGCAACGGCGGTCTTGCCAGTCACGCTCAAACCCCTTAGACAAGATAGAAGAGAACCGCTATATCTGTCAGAGAGATATTTCGCAATAGGAATCTCATTAATGGGATCCTCAGTGAGTGAGACTCTGACAGTGTCTCCCAATCCTTCGGAGAGGAGTGTCGAAATTCCTACGCATGACTTGATTCTGCCGCTGTCTGAATTGCCCGCCTCAGTCACTCCCACGTGCATAGGCAAGAAAGTGCCGAGAGTCTCCATCTCTTTTGCCAATTGCCTGTAAGCCTGCACCATAACAATAGTGTTACTTGACTTTAGAGAGACTACCACATTGAAAAAATCCTCCTCGATGCACATTCTGATCCATTCGAGAGCTGCTTTTGCCATAGCAAGGGAAGTGTTGCCATAGAGATTGGTGATATAGTCTCCGAGAGACCCATGGTTAAGTCCTATTCTTATGGCTGTGCCGCTGGATTTGCACACAGAAATGAGTTGCTTGAACTGTTTCTTTGCTTCCTCGTGGTCCTTATGGAAATTGCCCGGGTTAATCCTGACTTTTTCGACGAATGGGGCCACCGCTATCGCAGTTTGAGATGAGAAGTGGATGTCGGCCACAATAGGTGTGGTGACTCCGCAAGCTAATAGACCTGATTTGATTTTCTTGACATTCTCAACGTCTGTAAGGCCGGGAACAGTAATTCTGATCAGTTGCGCCCCCGCGTCTCTCATTCTTACACATTGGGCAACAGTGGCCTCGACATCATTTGTGTGGGTGTCGCACATTGTCTGGACCACGATGGGGTTTCCGCCACCGATGAGCACACCGCCAACATTTGCTATAATTGACTTCATTTCTTTTTCGGTTTTTCGTACACCTCATCGTAAGCCTGTCTTCTCATCTGATGATTTGTCTTTCCCGTGCGCCTTGTCAATTGGTAATGAATGCCACAGGAAATGATGATGTCCATAGGGTAGGCGAATCTGTAGTAGTACTTGCTGTAATAGTCTGGCTCATAGAGTGAGGAAAGGCTATAGTTTACCATTCCTTCGAAATGAATCTCAAACGGATCCAGGACAAATCCGAAACCAACTCCGCCCTTGATGCCGTAATCTAAGCGATTGTCAGTGTCCAGGAAATCGTTCCTGATTTTCTCGTCCACACTCTCTCCGGTTCTCTCTATGTTCAGTCTGTAACCTCCGTATATCCCTATGTTGGCTATTATTTTCATCTTCCAGAAATCCACGTGACAATGAGCCATCATAGGCACCTCAATCACATCAATGACCGCCTGACTTGCGTTTTCAACTGTCCCCGTAGTTCCGGTCTCTTTGTCTTTCTTGAATTTGTAGCCCTGATGTCCGTACATAAGGCCGACCTGAAGACCGAAATAAGGCATATAACCGAACAGTTTGCCATATCTGGTAAAAGTGACACCGTAATAACCGTTGTTCAGAAGCATAGCCTGTTTCATAGTCGGATTGAACATAGTCTGACTCAGGCCCACGCCATACTGCACGCCTATCAAAGTGTAGTCGTTGATGGAGAAGCGCTTTTTGACCTGAACGGTGTCAAGGAATGCGTTGGAAAAGGTGTCCCTTGCCTGAACCATAGTCGAGTCTTTGGTCTGAGCGAAAGCCTGCCGGGAGAAAAGCAATATGAAAGCTATTAAAAGAATTTTTCTCATCATTTGTCAAATAACTCGTGAAGATTCACCGTTTGTTCCAATTCGATCTTTTCCGGCACATCTATCAATGATTTGTCTTTAATTTTGTAGAACAGCACTTTCTCCGGCTGTCTGTGAGAGAGCAAGTCTCCGGTGTCGATCAAACCGTTATTGTTAGGATCCTCCGTAATCCTTATGGAGTAAAGCCCAGCCTTGAGGTAGGGGAACATCAGCGTCCTGTCGCTGTCAATTCTGTAGGAGCGAAGTGTCTTTTGCCTCCCCTCGTCAAGCAGATCCACAATGTAGTCGGTACCACCTGTGCCCTTTACGACCAGTTTAAGCAGACTCAGATCCTCGTCCTTAGGCAGTGAGAACTTGACTTCGGAACTGTCGTTGTAGTGTCCGTTCACATCCATAAACACTCTTTCAGGAATTTTCAACAAGTAGTCGAATCCCGGTTTGAAGGTTACGTCAGGACGGATTGTGTAGAGCCTGAGATTGTACCTGTCACGCGTTACAGTGAATTTAGCCTTGAATTCCTGTTGGCGCGGATTGGTGAATTTGAATTGCAGTGAGTCGAAAAACGCTACTACGAGGGGATATTGCACCTCCATAGTGATGCCGTTCTGCTCAACGGTTTCAGGCTGGGCGACAGTCTTTATGACGCAAGTAGTGTCTTCGTGCTTGAGGTTCTTTTTGGAACTCTTTGCCGCTCCGCTTTTCTTTTCGGCAACGAGTGGCACCTTCTCCACAGTCCTGATCATAGCCTGCGTGGAATCGGTTTTCATATACCTGACATTCAGGTGAAGAGTGTCAGGCATCTTTCTCTGATCGTTCACCCATAGTTCGAGACTGTCGCGAAGAGGGTCAAACTGGGTAATGATTCTTTTCGGATTGATGTTGTCTATCCAGAGCGAGTCAACATCTGCCCCCGGAGCCATAAAGGTGATATAAGCGCTCCTATCAGCCAGTCTCACCTTGTTGACAATCATCTGCTTGGACGGTTTCCCGCGAAATGCCGTCAATTCATATTCAGTCTTTCTGGCACGGCACAGGAGCGTGTCCTTCATATCATATTTGAGCAGTTCAGGAATGGAATCGTTCATCTTGGTGACGGGTCTTATGGTAGAGCTCATAAAGGCAACCGCCTCGGATTCGGGATCGTACTTGTTGTCATTGTTCTCGTCTCTGAGAGCATAAAGCCTGTACACTGTGTCTTTGATGTTTCTTATGCAGAAAAAGCCCCAGTCATCAGTCTTGACCGCAGCATCTGGACTGCCTTTGAAAATGGCTGAATCGCTCTGATCCTTGAATATCAAGACTGTAGCGCCCTTCATCGGGTTCAGGGTCTTGTAATCCTGAACAAGACCGGTCACCATCATCGAATCAATCTTGCTTCCTGTCGAGAATGTCGTCACATATCCGGGGAACATATTACCTTCGTTGTTGTCAGCGATAGCATTGGTCAGATCTATTGTGTAACAAGTGTTGTCCTTGAGGTCTTCCTCAAAATACACGACCAGACTTTTGCCCTTCATCTTGTACTTTGGAGCTTTCTTTTGCGGGGGAGAGAGGACAATGCTCTTCGGATCCTTCACTGTGACGTATTCGTTGAACGTGAACACGACTTTCGCATCGTGGACAGGCACATTTACGCTGCCCGGCAACGGATCAATCTTGACGATCAGAGGAGGAATCGTGTCTTTCGGCCCTCCTGTCGGCGGCGTGGTGGTGTTGGCGCA
>JBAYFJ010000101.1:0-7054 GCA_041667245.1 Bacteroidales bacterium
GCCTCAAGGCGTATGACCTTGCGGAAAGTGTTGCTGTAGTCAACCGTGAAGCCTCTTCTGGTGTAAGAGGTGTAAGGGGATACGAGTTTTTTTGTGGCTTTGGTCCACTCGCCGCTGATATTGAGGATGCCTTTCTTGTCCCCGAGTTCTATACCTTTGGAGACTGATGCCTCGTAGGTTCTCGGATTAACGGAAAAAACCACATTCAGAGGAGATCGGCCTTTTTTTGTGGTCACTTTGACGATACCGCTGTTGAGGTCGCCGTACTCTGCCGATGGCACTCCTGTTATGACTTCGACGCTTTCAATATTGTCCACGCTGATGCTTCTTGTCCCCACTCCGGCGAGACCGCTGAAGGAGCCGTTGTCCCCGACTCTCACTCCGTCCACCATCACCGCAGTTCCGAAGGAGGCGTTGCCGGTGCTTGAGCCGCCGTCTCTGAGAGAAAGCGTGTTAGACTGGGTAAGATCCGGGTTTATGGTCTTGCCTCCGGGAAGAAGCGAGGATATGTCGGCCATATTGGACATCTGAAGATGGTCCAAGGCGCTTCGGCTGATGGATTGGGTCGTGTTGATGTTGTCCTGAGATTTTCTGGCGGTGACCACGACTTCATCAAGAGCGAGAGAATTGACTTTCATCTTGATGATTAGATTGCCAAGCCCCTCGGTCTGAACTCTGGCGTCAATGTCCAGATTCTGAGTCACGTAGCCGAGACAGGAAGCCTCGACTTTGTACTTCGCTTTCTGGACTTTGTCCAAAGAGAAAGTCCCGCCCACGTCAGTGACAGCCCAAAGATACTGATCGTCCAATTTGATGACGGCTCCCGGAACAGGAGAGCCGTCTTTCTCGTCAATGACCTTGCCTTTTATCGTAACTGAGACCTGAGCAGAGAGCGTCAGACACAGGGCCGGCAAGAAAGACATAAATATTAATTTTTTCATATTAACTAACTATTCCCTTCAAATTTAGAAAAAAATAACAAAAAACAACAGAAATCACAAAAAAAACCGTTCCAAGGACGGCCTCGGAACGGACAATACGCTGAATGACGTGGAAATCACTCGGCTATGATGATCTGTACGCCCAAGTCCTCAATCTTCTTCATCAGGGATTTCGGTATGCCCGGGTCAGTAATTATCGCATCAATGTCGTCAATGTTGCCGATTTTGCCGAATCCTCTCTTGCCGAATTTGGTAGAATCAGCAAGTACGATGGTCTTGGTTGCGGCCTGCATCATTACGTTGGTGAGGTGAGCCTCCTCAAAAGTCGCGCACGTGAAACCGCTCTCCAAGTCGATTCCGTCCACTCCGATGAAAAGTTTCGAGCAACTGATGTTCTTCAGGCCTTCTTCAGAATAGCTGTTGCGAACCGAAAGAGATTTCTTGATGAGGGAGCCTCCGAGAATGCCTATGTCTATGTTGTCTTTGTCGCTTAACAGGATGGCAATGCCCAAGGACGGGGTCACCACGTTCAACAATCCGATTGGTTCAAGTATGGAGGCAAAAGCCGTCACAGTGGATCCTGAGCCGAGAATAACAGCGTCATTCTCAACAATCAGCTTGTTGGCAGCCTTTGCGATAATCCTTTTCTGCTCCACGTTTTTCGTTATCTTCTCTTTCACGCTCAGATCCATAATCTGCGGTTTCACGGGAGTGGCGCTGCCGTGGGTTCTGAAGAGCACGTTCTGACTTTCCAAAATACGCAGATCCTTTCTAATTGTCGCGCCTGTGACATTAAGTTGGTCAGCTATGTCCTGCACTCGGATGAAGCCGTTTTTCGCCAGTTGCTCCTTAATGTACTTATGACGTTCAGCGATACTAATCATGATTGGTTAGGTTTTAATAATAGTTTCAACAAAAATAACAATTTTTTTCATTTAATATCCAAATATTTAGAAATAAAGTACTAAAATCGTTAAAATAAAAATAAATCGTAACCGCTTATGGCTATAATCCGAGTTCTGTCATAATTCTGCTCATTCCGGCGTACTTGTCCACCGTCCAGAGGACCGCGCGGATGTCCACGCACACGCATTTGTTGTAGTCCGGAGTGTAGAAGTTGTCGCTCGCGAGGGACTCGATGTTGCCATCGAAAGCCAGACCTATAAGCTGTCCTTCGGCATTAAGCACCGGAGATCCGGAATTGCCTCCGGTTATGTCGTTGTCAGTCAGGAAGTCTATATACAAATCGCTCTTAACGGCCATTTTGCCTGTTTTGGCGCCTCCAACGCCCCATTTCCCCCAGTCTCCAGCTTTCAGAAGGGCCCTCTGCCTGTCTCCGAGACGGAAGTCATAACTTGAGGTGTCGTCTTTCTGAAGCAGTCCGTTAGCGGTAGTGTGCCAAGAGTATTCCACGGCGTCGGCAGGCGACAAAGTGCTCACCACCCCGTAACTAAGTCTCATTGAGAAATTCGCGTCTGGGTACTGAGGCCTTCCTTTAGCCTTGTTCATCCTGTACATAGCGTGAGTATATTCCCGATTCTCGTTGGTGATCTCAGTTCTGCGCTCAAGGGAGTTGTCGAATTTGTTGAATTCCATCACAGACACATCCTCGAAGAATTTGTTAAGAGGGTCGTTGTCCAGTTGTGAGTACTTGAATTTCAGAGCCTTGTCGTAGGAAGAGACGAGACTCTCATTCCATAAATCATCCGTAAGGGTCTCGTAATCAGAGCCATATCGTTTCTTCAGAGCCTTCTGATAAGGTCCCCAGAACGAACTGTCCACATTTTCGTAAAAGGAACCTATGGCATTGGCCAGCAAGTCGTGCTCAACTCTCGGATCCATAGTAGGATAGGTGGTCTGCAGGGCCTTCAAAGCAGAAAGAGAGTCTTTGGCGTTGGACATTCTCATAAAAACCAAGGCCACTCTGGTGCCTCTGAACATTGTTTCGGTGTAGTACTGTTTGTTCTTTTCCACAAATGAGGATTCGGAATAGCCTTTGCCGAGGCTGTGCATCATCCCTCCCCATTTAGCCTTTCTCTGATTGTCGGAATCTATCCATTCCTGAAGTTCTTTCTCCTGACAGCATTTCTGATCGGAGACTCTGAAACGACCGAGACATTTCGCTCTTCCGAGATCGTTTTCCTGAACATTGCTGAGGTTGAAATAGTAGTCGGAGTACTTCAGCCTTATGGCCGGATCTGAGTTCATCCATTTCATCATAGTGGCCATCTGCTTGCCTCTAAACTCGTTGGATATAGGCAGGGACACTTTCTGGTCGAAAGAGACTTCCATTGAAGAGGAGTACCTGTTGGTCCTTCCCGGGTAGCCTATGACCATTGTGAAGTCGCCTTTTTTGTAGCCGTCAAGTGAGATTTCAAGTTTGCGCAGAGGCTTGAGAGGTATGTTGTTGGCCGAATAGTCCGCCGGTTTGCCGTCAGGACCGGTGTAAACTCTGTACATTGCGAAATCGCATTTGTGCTGAGGCCATTCCCAATTGTCCACATCTCCTCCGAATGCCGCTATGGAGACTGGAGGAGCCGCCACAAGACGAAGGTCAGTGTACATCTCGTACAATGCCATATAATACTTCTCTCCGGACCACATCGAGGACAACGAGGCCTCAAATCCGGTGTCGTTCTTGTATTTCTTCTCAAGCAGATAGCAGAGTTTCCTATAACCGACTTTCTTGCCTTCTTTCGCACCGTCCTCGACAAGGGCCTCGGCCTCTTCCGTTACATCCAGAACCTTTTTCAGGAAAAAGACCTGCTTTCCGGGAATCGGAATCTCGTCTTCCGCCCTCATCGCCCAATAGCCTTCCTCAAGGTAGTTGTGCTCAGGCGTGCTCAAGTCGTGAACGTCACCGTAGGCGCAGTGGTGATTGGTTATAAGAAGGCCCTCATCTGAAATGATGCTGCCGCTGCAATAGAATCCGAGGGACACTATCGCATCGGAAACCGAACTTCCCGGAGCGTCCGCATTGTAGATTTCGTTGGCGGAAAGTTTAAGTCCTCTTTCCTGCATCTTCTTTTCGAGAGCCGCGTTGATGTCCTGAATCATCCACATTCCTTCATCAGCCTTAAGATTGATCTGAGAAGAAGCGAGTAATGTTACCGCAAGAATAATGTTGAAATATCTCATTTATATATAATCACTTAACTTTTATGTTCCTGTTATTCCCCATTTTGGCTGTTTGCCGTTTCCGGCTATTCAACCTATTTGACCTCCACTACGTCCCCGTGGTCCGCTGCCACGGCCTCCTTCCATTTCTGAGTGTAGCCAGGTTGGGTGAGACCGTCCGGCACGTGCTCGGAAAACTCGGTGTGCTTGAAGGAGCCGTCTTCGTACTGTGCTTTCACATTGCCGTCTATGAACTTGACAAGAAGTGTCTGTTCAAGTTCAACCCACGTCCCGAACTGCTGCTGAGCAGTCCTCACGGTGTAGTCTGTGAGGTAGTCCTTCACCTTCGCAAGTTCTTTTTCCAATTTTTTGGAAAATTTCCCGGCCGCCTTCTGTGAGGACTTGTCACCGTACTTAGCGATAATAGCATTGTACATTCTGAGAGCCTCATCGTCCGTCCTGCTCACCGCGCTCCCCATCTGTTCAGTCTCAAACTTGTCGGCTCTTTCTCTAACGTAAGGCGCCATATAGTTGTACATCTTGTAGCAAGCATTGGTGACGCGGCTGTTAATCCAGAACGATGATGTCGGGGAATATGTCAGCAAGTCCCCGTTGCCCTCTCTGACGCATTCAGGAACTTCGTTGATATTGGTGTAAATAGGTGTGAGATAGGATGTTGCGGCATCATCGGTACCGAACCACAACAATCCTCCGATGATGTCCGGAAGATTGCGCGCCTGAGCGAGGAACCAGAAGCCTGTCTGCTGAGTAGCGATGGCTCTTTCGTTGACATAATTCTTTCCGTTCACCTCAAATCCCATAGGCCTCCATCTGTATGGCAATGCGTTTCCTCCAGCTCCGATGTCAGTGGTCATATCCATTGGCGTGCCTTCGTAATGATCTCTCATCACATCGGCCAGCTCCTTGACGCTCACTTTCTTGTCAGGTTTGATAAACAGAGGCATCCGGTTGTTCTTGTTGTAGCCCATCGCATAGTCAAGATAGTGTGACGCATCTTTTGTGACCATATCCGAGTCTTTTAAGTCGACACCGTTCTCCGCATCAACCTCGGCGCTTTTCGCTGCTCCGTTGTCGACATTCACTTCCACGCTTTCTCCGGCATTCACATCGTAGGAATATTCCGGACTAAAAGTGAATTTACCTTTTCCCAAAATATTGAATGCGCTCCAGACTCTGGCCTCGCATCCTCTCATAGCTCCGAAATCAAGCGGACAGTACGCGTCGCAGAAACTGAAATCCTCATCAGAGCCTTGAAAATAGCCCTTAGACCTTGCGAATGAAATCACGTCAGGGGCATACAGGCAGTTCTCTGGGTCGTTCTTCGGGAATGACCCTATCCTTGCCTGATTGGCGTGAGCGCAGATATATCCTTCAGGGACGCGCCTTGCCACCCAGACTATGCCCTTCCCGGATCCGTCACTTCCGGATGTGCCTTTTCCAACAAGATCCATTATCCACGCCTCATTCTTATCGGCTATGGAGAAGGTCTCGCCTTCTGAGAAATAACCGTGATTGTTAGCGAGATCAACTATCACTTTTATGGCCTCTCTGGCTGTTTTAGCCCTCTGGAGGGCAACATAAATCAGCGAACCGTAATCGATTTTGCCGTTCTTGTCCATAAGTTCCAGCCTTCCGCCCCAAGTCGTCTCGCCGATGATAAGCTGATGCTCATTCATATTGCCTACGGTTTTGTAGGTGTGGGCTACTTGCGGGATGTCTCCCAAATAGCGTCCTGAATCCCATTCATTAATTCTGAGCATCGATCCGGCCGCCCAGTCCATAGCGGGATGAAAGTACAATTCTCCGTAAAGCCAATGGGAATCGGCCGCATAGGTGACCATATTGGAGCCGTCGGCGCTCGCTCCTTTCGTCACGATGACATTGGTACAGGCGTCTGCCTTCTGCGCGGCTGCTGTCAGGGCCAGCACGGACAGGACAAAGCAAATTGTCTTAGTCTTCATTTTGCACTGTTTTATAAAATGATTAAATTTGTAATCTTGATATACAATTACAAATCTATAAAATTTTTCTTTGCTATGAAACCGTACAAGGTCACATTGTTGATTACTGCTTTGTTTCTTTCACTTTCCGTCATCGGCCGCGCGCAACAGCAGCAGATGCCGACGCCGGAGGAGCAGCAGAAGAAGCTAAGGGAATATATTGACACTGAGGTTGAGAGACTTAGCGATATGCTTGACCTTGAGGACTGGCAGATGTTCTATGTGGACTCAACGTTGAATAATGATTTCAACGCTATGCAGGAGGAAATAATGAAGTTGTCGGCAGCGAAAGTGTCAAATTACGACATGTACACTCAGGTTCAGGACAAATGGACCGAGAGCATTTACGATTCTTACCACAAATTCTTCAAGCCGGCTCAATGGGAAAAGTATCTCAAGAGCGGTGCGGCCCGCGAGCAGAAAGCCCGGGACAAGCGCAAAGCGAAAATCGAGAAGAACACCACGAAAGTCTCCGCTTTTACACCAAATGAAGGAAATGTTATCCCCACGGACCGGCGTTAGCTAAAGGTGCCTTTCAGCTGCTTGAGGGCAAGCTGGATGTGCTTTTCAACGGTGCGGACAGAGAGGTTCAGCAACTCGGCGATCTCTTTCTCGGACTTGTACTCAAACCTGCTCATCTTGAAGATAATCTGGCGTTGTCGCGGCATTCCGGATATGCTTCTGAGAAGATTGGCGTTAATCTCCAGAAACGCCGTCTCTTTGTCAGGAGAATGAGTGTCGTCAGGGATGTCAGGAAGCTGGGCGATGATTGAGGTAATCGTTTTCTTCTTCGCCTTGAGAGTGTCAAAAGCCGCGTTCCTCGCCATTACATAAAGATAATTCTTAAGAGAGCTCTCCGGCTCAAGCCTTTCCCGGTAAAGCCACAACTTCGCGAAAACATCCTGAGCGATGTCCTCCGAAAACCTCTCGTCTTTCAAAAGAGCATACACAAAGCGCTGAATGACAGGATAGTAC
>JBAYFJ010000102.1:0-7042 GCA_041667245.1 Bacteroidales bacterium
GAAAATCTCCACCAACATCACTCCCGACAT
The DNA here is from genome assembly GCA_041667245.1 of Bacteroidales bacterium. Classification (GTDB taxonomy): domain Bacteria; phylum Bacteroidota; class Bacteroidia; order Bacteroidales; family UBA932; genus Cryptobacteroides. The sequence continues at coordinate 31 of JBAYFJ010000102.1, forward strand.
TGAGCAGCAGGCCAAAGCCAAACTCGCCGACTGGTTCGGGGATGTGGAAGAAAATGACATTAAGATCTAACTAATAAGGACTGGATCGGTTTTATTGTCTTTGACAGTAAAGATGAGACAAATGACTATCGCAAAAAGACAAAACTTCGTTGAACCAGATAGCTTCTTCTGAAATAGAGGGGGTGATCCTAAACACTGACCAAGTGCGTTCATCTGTTGCCAGACGAATGGGGGTACAGATCACAGGTGATGTAGATATTTGGACGGATATTGCGAAAAGCTTAATGTTAAGAATTGGGCAAAGAAAGCTGTAGTATCTGGAGATACTGCAGGCCGTGATGTTAGAGACCTTGTTGATAAAGGTATTCTTATGCCACAGCCTGGAAGAGTGCGTGACGTCTCGTATGGTATATCAATTTCCGGTGATAAGGTAATTGTTCCTGCTCCGAAAGACGAATAAGTTCATTGGGTGTTTATTTCCAGATGTCCACCTTGCCGAGAAGGAAGTCGTATAGGCTGACAATAAGAATACCGTCGTCATTGTAACCGGTGGTGTAGCGGTCTGCGGCAATGATGATTTTACGGAACCCATCAGAGACATGCAGGAGAGAATCCTGCTCCTGGTCAACCTTTGCCTTGTCAGGCATTGCGTATGCCGACTGAATATAGAGCCTTTCATCGTGGCGGTTGACGACGAAGTCAATCTCAAGTTTGCATCTTTTGCGTTCGCCATTGTCAGTCATAAGGCCGTCTATGTGGCCAAGCAGAGCGTCAGGATCACGGAGTTTTTTATTACGTCTGTCTTCAAGGTCTTCCTGAATGATGTGGTCTTCTTTGATCCCGTTCTCTAAAAGATGATTGCGGAAGATATTGAATAGCAGGAAGGATTTGCCGCAGCGCCTTATGCCGGTTACCACTTTTAGCATTCCGTTTCCTTCTGATGAGACAAGTTGGTCGAGGTAGTATTTTCCGGGAAATAACAAGGTTTCGTGCTATATTTTTGTATCAGTTTACAGATTTGTAGAACAAAACTTTGAAAAACACAGATGAATATGTTGCAAAAATGAGCAGCAGAAGTTGCATTTCAGATATACAGGAGGGCACACTTTCCTTTGAAAGCGAACTCGGGAAAATGCTTTCCGGAATGGCTGACAGCTATGAACTCATCAAATAGTTCTGATAGGATCATCCTCGGTTTCTTGTGAACGGCAATCATATCATAAACCATTTAGCCAGTCTATCATAACTTTGGGGTAATCTGACCAGAGTGTCCAAGAATGGCCTCCCTCAGAATAAGACTTCTCTTTAACAGAGACTCCTGTTTCTCTCAATCTTGAAGAATACGGCATTCCATTATAAACAGGCAGGACTGTGGAATCATCTAACGAATAAGCGACATACGCTCGGGGATTATTTGCAGCCACGTGTAACTCATTTGAATACTCATCAATCAAAGCCGTTGACGGGTTTGAACCGAAAAACTGAACGAAGGAACCCTGATGTGGCGGTTTGATTTTCAGATGTTTGCTGAAATTAAGGAAACAATTCAGTGTTGTGAACCGGAATGACTTCTGCGCTGCAGACGTTTTCGTGTCAAAGGGCAGGGTTAAAATATTTGGGTAACACGGACGGTCACTGCGTAATGTCCTCCTTGGCACTCTGCCTCCGATTTGGCACTTTAGCAATATAGGAAAAGAAGATTTGGAAAAAGAGGGTTACCTTTGTCTCGGAATTAGAAATAAAATAAAATGAACGACAAGAAGACAACATTGTCAAGCTATCAAAAACGCATCAACCGGATGGTGATTTACATCACTGAGCATCTGGACGAGAATCCGAGTCTTGAGACTCTGTCGGAGGAAGCTGGGTTCTCTCCATATCACTTCCATCGTATCGCAAAGGCGTTTTTGGGCGAGACCATAGGCAACTTCATTGTCAGAAAACGTGTCGAGACCGCGGCTCGGCTGTTGAAGGAGACTGATTTGCCGGTGAGCGAAATTGCATATCAAGTTGGGTATGACGTACCGTCATCGCTGTCAAAGGCGTTCAAGCTGTTTTATGGAATGACTCCGAATGAATATCGTAAAAACAAAATTAACTTAATTATGGAAGACGTAAAACACAATCCGACTTTAAAACTCGAGGAACGAGTTGAAGTGATCAAGCCCAAAAAGGCTATTTGTTTCAGTATGTGCGGCGATTATCTAACTTGCGACTACCCAAAAGGATTCGCTTTGCTGATGGAATATGCCGCAAAGAAAAAGCTGAATATCGCTGGAGCGGAATTTCTGGCAATCTATTATGACGATCCTTGCGTGACGGAGTCAGGGAAACAGCACGCGGACGTATGTCTGGCCACAAGTGAACCGCTGGAGGCAACGGACTCTCTGAAGGTCAAGGAAATAGCAGGAGGAAAATATGCCATCTATCTTTACAAAGGCACTTACAAGAAACTCGGATCGGTGTACGACACGGTGTTCCGCAAGTATATCCCCGAAGGAAATTTTGAAGTGGATGACCGGCCGATTTTCGAGGTGTACCTCAACGATGCCGCAGTCACTAAGCCGGAAGACCTGCTGACAGAATTGTATATTCCCGTCAGGTAGTCCCGAAAGAGCCCGGAGCAACCAGACGATTGTAAAGGGAATATAGCCCCCGCTAAAGGCCAACGAAAAAAGCCCTCCGAGTGCAACACCTTGCATTCGGAGGGCTATGTCTGTCGGAAAAGGCTACGCGGCCTTTCAGGAAATGTTATTCCATCTTGCGGAGGAAACACTCAATGGTGTTCTCCATCAGGCAGCAGATGGTCATAGGGCCAACGCCGCCGGGCACTGGAGTAATGACCGAAGCCTTAGGCTCCACATTCGCAAAATCCACGTCTCCGATTAGTTTTCCGGTCTCCGGATCACGATTGACGCCCACGTCAATGACCACGGTACCTTCGGACACCATATCAGCCGTTACGAAATGAGGCCTGCCGATTGCAACCACAAGAATCTCAGCCTGTCGCGTAACTGAAGGAAGATCAACTGTTTTGGAATGACATATTGTCACCGTGGCATTCCTGTCAAGCAGAAGTTTGGCCACCGGAAGGCCCACGATCTGACTGCGTCCGATGACGACAGCCCTCTTTCCCTTGATCTCAACGCCAGCCGCCTCTAAAAGTTTTATTATACCTTTAGGAGTGCACGCCACAGTGCAAGGCTGCTTCATCCAAAGCGCGGCCACATTCAGAGGGTGAAAACCGTCCACATCCTTCGATTTGTCGATAGCGCTAATGATCACGTCCTCGCGGATATGGTCAGGCAAAGGAAGCTGCACAAGAATCCCGTCCACCGTGTCGTCCGCATTCAACTGCCCGATCAGATCCAGCAGTTCGGCCTCCGAGATGGAAACCGGTTTGAGAATGGTGGTGTTATTGATGCCCACGAGTTCCGAAGCCTTGGCCTTGCCCCTCACATAAGACTGGCTCGCGGGATCCTCCCCCACCAGAATGACGACAAGATGAGGCACGCGCCCGTATTTAGCCGGAAAGCCGGCCACCTGCTCAGCCATCTGAGCCTTAAGTTTCGCTGATAGTTCTTTACCGCTGATTATCATATTCTTAACAATTTACAAGGCCTGGTGACCTATATCCTTTCTATAAAACAGATTCTCGCACTTGACCTTCCCCACGGCCTGAAGAGCTTTGTCCCGCGCCGCCTCTAAAGAAGCCTCCCGCGCGATGACCATCAAGACTCGGCCGCCTGCGGTGACAAGAGACTTTCCGGAGAAAGAAGTCCCCATCTGGTAAATCCGAACCTTAGGATCTGAGAGCGCATCCTCGATTCCGGTAATCGCAAAACCCTTCTTGTACGACACAGGATAGCCTTTGGATGCCATCACGAAGCCGAGCACGCTGTCAGAAGACCATTCAATCTCCGGCATCGGAGTACCGTCGGCGACTGATGAGAAGATGTCATAAATGTCCGACTCAAGAAGAGGAAGCACGACTTCCGTCTCAGGATCGCCGAAACGGCAATTGAACTCAATGACTTTGATTCCGTCCGGAGTCTTCATAAGGCCGCCGTAAAGCACGCCCTTGAAAGGAAACCCCTCAGCCACAAGTCCCGCGGCGACGGGTTCCATAATATGCTCAAGAGCATAAGCCTTGTCCTCTTCGGTAATGAACGGAAGCGGGGAATATGCGCCCATACCTCCGGTGTTCGGTCCCTCGTCGCCTTCGAACGCGCGCTTGTGATCCTGTGAAAGCGCCATCGGATAGACCTCCGAACCGTTCACAAAGCACATAAACGAAAACTCAGGTCCTGTGAGGAACTGCTCAATGACCACTTTTCCATGACCGAATTTGTCGTCCAAAAGCATATCCTTAAGCTCAACCTCGGCCTCTTCGAAGGATTCCGGAATCACGACACCCTTTCCGGCCGCAAGCCCGTCATACTTCAACACTACGGGGAAACTGCCTTCGCGGACATAGTCCAAAGCTTCAGAGAAATCGGAAAAAGTCTTGTAAGAAGCAGTAGGAACGCCATATTTAGTCATTATGTGTTTGGCGAAATCCTTGCTCGACTCAATCATGGCGGCAGCCTTGGCGGGACCGAATATCCTCAATCCTCGTGACACGAATTCGTCCACGATTCCGGCCGCAAGCGAAACTTCAGGCCCGACCACTGTCAGGTCTATCTTGTTTTCAGCCGCAAATTCGGCCAATTCCTCAACCTGATAATCCTCAAGAGGAACACATTTGGCTTGAGAAGATATTCCCGCATTCCCCGGAGCGCAGTAAATCTTTGCCACTTTGGAAGAACGGGAAAGAGCATCCACGATAGCGTGCTCCCTTCCTCCCCCTCCTACAACGAGAACTTTAGCTTTTGACATAATTCTAATGTTTGAAATGACGCTCGCCGGTGAATGTCATCGTGATACCGTTTTCATTGCACTTCACGACAGAATCGTTGTCTCTGATGCTTCCGCCAGGCTGAACGATGGCTTTGATTCCGTACTGAGCCGCAATGGCAACGCAGTCGTCGAATGGGAAGAATCCGTCCGAAGCCATCACAAGACCTTCATTCATAATGTCTTTCCCTTCTTCTTTCAATGTCGCTGCAGCTTCCTTGAGAGCGATTTCCGCAGAACCGACACGGTTCATCTGGCCTGCTCCGACTCCGTAGGTCATACCGTCTTTAGCAATCACGATCGCATTGGATTTCACGTGCTTAACGATGTGCCAAGCGAAATTAAGATCAACAATCTGAGCCTCAGTAGGTTTCACTTCCGTGACACACTGTTCGGCAACTACCGGTTTAGTCGTGGTGTCTTTGTCCTGCACAAGCATTCCGCCGTTCACGCTGACGTACTGAGTGCGGACCACATTGTCTTTGGTCATATCGACTTTCAGAAGGCGGAGATTTTTCTTCGTCTGAAGCAGCTCAAGAGCGTCCGGAGCGAAAGACGGAGCCATAACTATCTCAAGGAATATAGGCTTGAGCAGTTCGGCGAGCTCCAATGTGACCTCGCGATTGGTCGCGACAATGCCTCCGTAAATGCTTGTCTTGTCGCCTTCGTAGGTCTTTTTCCAAGCCTCTACGGCGTCTTTTCCGATTGCGCTTCCGCAAGGGTTCATGTGCTTGAGGCCCACGCAGAACGGCTCGTCAAATTCCCTGACTATGTTCAAGGCTGCGTTGGCATCCTGTATATTGTTGTAAGACAGTTCCTTACCATTGAGCTGCTCAGCTGTTGAGAGAGAGAACGGCTCAGGTGTCAAAGACTTGAAGAACTTGGCGTTCTGATGAGGGTTTTCCCCGTAACGAAGCGACTGTTTGATGTCATATTCAAGGAACAGCTTCTCCGAAAGGCCCGCCTGAGCGCGCATATATGTGGATATGGCCATATCATATTCCGCGGTGTGGGTGTAGGCCTTGGCCGAAAGTTTCAGTCTGGTCTCTTTGGTGGTGTCGCCATTGGTCTTGATTTCGTCGATAATCGTCTGATAGTCAGAAGGATCGCAGACCACGGTAACTGACGCCCAGTTCTTTGCGGCGCTTCTGAGCATCGAAGGTCCTCCGATATCGATGTGCTCGATGGCGTCTTCCATCGTGACGTTCGGTTTGGCTATAGTCTCGCGGAATGGATACAGATTCACGCAGACCAGATCTATGGTTTCGATGCCGTTGGCCTTAAGTTCGGCCAGATGCTCGGGCACGTCTCTTCTTGCGAGGAGGGCGCCGTGGATTTTAGGATGGAGTGTCTTGACACGTCCGTCGCAAATCTCAGGGAAGCCGGTGACATCGCTCACGCTGGTGACCTTCAGACCCGCTTCTTTCAACATTTTCATCGTGCCGCTGGTGGAAATCAGTTCCCAGCCCATTGCGGCGAGTTTACCGGCGAATTCTACCACGCCGGCCTTATCACTAACACTAATTAACGCTTTCATATTACTATTATTAAATTGTTTGCAATATCTTCCGATACACTAATATATCATCTTTGACTCAGGACGGGACACTTTTTTAGGACCGCACTCAGTCGTCACCTGGTCCGTGGAGCATAGTGCATTGATTTTCAGTGTTTTAAGCAAAATGACCCCCTCCAAAACCACTGGGGTTATTATCGTTAGTTCCCTATCGCTCAGCGACTTACGCATCACGCCTTTACCCATCACCTCACTTCGTCACCCGTCCCCGAGCGAATCCGGACAATCGCGGAGCTTGCATAAAGGCTATCCCGTCTGCCATTCCCGCCATCACTCGTTCCAGAGCGAATCAAGCCAATCGCGGAGCTTGCATAAAGGCCGTTCAGCAAGCGTAGCGATTGCTTGATTCGCAAAGAGCAAAAAGCGCCGAGCGATTGAGCGAATCGCTAAAACTACACAATCCTAACCCCCGGAACCGCAGTAACCCTGCCGATCACCGAAGCACTGTCACCATACCCAGCGAGAATGTCAATCGCCCTCTGCGCCTCACCCTCATCCAAAGCAATCACCATCCCCACACCCATATTATAAATGTTAAAC
>JBAYFJ010000103.1:0-7029 GCA_041667245.1 Bacteroidales bacterium
GATTCAGTTCTCCGGCTTTGACCCCTTCTCCGAACACGAAGTAGAATCGGAAGAACACGAAGCCAGCGAGGGCCACGAACACGATTCCTATTATCCAGCCGATAATGTGATTTTTTGTTGCCATAATATGATTTATTTTATGTTGTCGTTGATCGGCCAGCCTGTGAGCGTTGAGATGTAGGGAATAACGCAGTGGGCGATTTTCCTGTGAGCGTAATAGTTAGGGTGACCATCGGCTCCGAGTTCCTCGTTGTTGAAGACCGCATCGCCGTAATTCATATAGTGGATGTTTTTCATACCTGCTTTTCCGCAGGCTGATCTGATGTAGTCGAAAAGCACTATGTCTCCTTTAGCCGCGCAGCATAAGACAGGATAGTCCTCTCCGTAGTTGTCTTTGATTTCTTTGAGGAGTTTAATGTAATTGGCTGTGAATGAATTGAGTGATGGCTGTCTGCTGACTGAGAAATCGTTTGTGCCCAGAAGGATTACGGTAATCGCCGGTCTGAACGTGGCACTGTCAGAGTTCCATTTCAGATCTCTGTTCCCGTCGAAGGTCCTGAGATAACGGTCAGGCATATAGTAGTTTTTCACGTTGTCATTGTAGTTCCTTGCTATTCCCATTCCTGAGTGGGCGACCACAGTGTAGTCTGCGTTGAAGTACCTTGAGACTATAGGGCCGTAGGCGTAGTTGACGTTCTCTGTCTCGGGTTTGAAATGCGTTCCTTTGCCGGATTCAGTGCCGTAGCCGCATGAATATGAGTCACCGATGAATTCTATTTGTCTGTCCTTAAGCCGTTCCGCCTGAAGTACTTCTCCTTGTGAGGTGAAAGAATGGAAGGTGCTTAGGCCTTGCTCTCCCTCTGTGCGTTTCTGTATTATGGCTTCGTGGATAGCCTTCTTGTCTTTTTTTTGAGCCTCAAACAGCACAATGGTAGTGTCGCTTCCTGATGTAGAGAACACTTTGTAAGGCTTCTCATCCGTTGAGGAATCTATCCAGAAATTGTAATAGTTTTTCTTGGTGTCTGAGACGTTGACTGACAGATAATCTCCTTTGAATTTAATTCTTGCGTAGGTTCCTGTCCAGTCAAAGGCGACATCCCCTTCGATGGTGTTTGTGCGCCCGACGAACACTATTTTGCTGTCGGAGGCTATTGTGGTGATTTGCGCGGTTGACTTCACGGCTCCCGAAAGGAGGGTGAGAGACAGAGCGAGGCTAACTATTGCTTTTCTCATTGTTTTGGTGTTTGAATTTTACAAATTTAGCAAACAATCCAATAACTTGTTTACAGAAGGTCTGTCAATTCTGAGAAAGTGCTGATTTTGATGATGTTTTCGTGCTCTTTTTCTTCGACGCTCTCCAGTTGCCACGTCGTGTGAAATGGAATGTACACTCCGGTGCCTCCTATCTCTACGGCAGGGAGTATGTCGGATTTGAATGAGTTTCCGACCATAGCGAATTCCTCAGGCTTGACGTCCAGTCTTTCGCACAGGTCACGGTACTCTTTGATCCCTTTGTCCGAGACAATGCTCACGAGGTTGAAATAGCGTCCGAGTCCGGATCGCTTTATCTTGTTTTCCTGGTCGAGCGGATTGCCTTTCGTGAATATGGCCATTTTCCAATGTGCTTCTTCTTTGATTCGTCTTAAGGTATCCTCCACGCCTCCAAGCGGTTCTGAAGGGAGGGAAGAGAGATTTTTGCCTTCTTTCAGAAGGATTCCTATCTGCTCCGTGCTTATCTTTCCGCCGCTGACTCTTATCGCGGTTTCGATCAGGGAGAGTGTGAAGGCTTGTGCTCCGAAGCCGAGAGCGGGCATATTCCCGGTCTCCGTTTTGTAGATTTCGGCTCGGATTTCATCTTCGTTTCCGTAGTCGGACAGGAGTTTTGCGGCAAGGCGCTCAACTTTGTCGAAGAATGACTGGGTGTCCCATAGTGTGTCATCGGCGTCGAATGCGATGGCTTTAATTTTGTCTGAAAATCTCATCATTGCAGCGGAAAATAAAAAAAGAGGCCGCAAATCGCGCGCCTCTTTATGTGTGGTACTGGGTACGAGAATCGAACTCATATTGCAAGATTGAGAATCTTGAGTACTAACCGTTATACGAACCCAGCATTTTTCTTTTGGGAATGCAAAGATAGGCATTTTTCCGTTCTCTGCAAATTTTTTGTGTAGTTTATGGTTTTATTGCCAGACGCTCCTTTTGAATGTAGGCGGTGGCGACGGCCATAAGCCCGGGTAACTCCACGAGCACGCGCCTTGACTGCCTGATTCTTACCACTGTGCCTTCAATGCCGGCAAAAGGCCCGCTTATGACTTTTACCCTCTGTCCCTCTCTCAATTTCGGAGACACCTCCGAGAGGTAGACGAGATCCTCGCATCCGGATTCAGAAACCTTGATGAAGTCTTCCATCTGTCGCTGCGGCACCACAATCGGTTCCCTCGTATTTTTGTCCCAGATGAAGCGAGTCATAGAAGTCTCGCCTTCCAGCTTTATCCAATCATTGAGAGTGTTTTTCGCAGAGTACGCGAAAATGAGATTATTGATGGCAGGGACAGAAGCAAGTCCCGTCTTTCCGTCACTTGTCTTTATGATGTTTTTCATAGGGATGAAAGTCTCAATGCCCTGTTCCCGTAAAAGACTCTGTAGCTTCAATTCTCTTCCGTAAGTCACCCTCAGAGCGAACCATTGCATCGCGCTATCCGATTCAGTCTTCAAACCCATTCTATCACAATGTTTCCGGCTCCGGTCTCGAAATGAAATTTGGCGATCCCGAGGTCGACCTGAGAATAGAAGCCCCAAGAGGTTGAAGCGGCCACTTGCTCCTTTCCGTTGTCCGATTTGATGTAATCGAAATGGAATTTCTGCTGATTCATCGCCGTGGGTGCAAGGAGAGCTGATTGAACTCCGTTCTTGAACCATTCCGGTGCGGAACTGATGTCTTTGCAGACCTGAATCGGCTCTTTCGACTTATGCATCGCCCCCTGCCTCTGTCCGTAGCCCAGCGCCGCGACCGCAACGATTTTTTCGTCTTCTGCTATCTCACATTTTACATTCCCCTTGCTGTAGGTCAGTCCAACCCAGCAGGAATTCAGTCCGAGTTCCTGAGCCCTAAGCACGATCTGTTCGCCGAAGTAACCGAGGCGCTCTTCCAGTGCGGAAGACTTTTTCCCTACCAAACACAGATAGTTGCGCACATTGTCGAATTTTCCGTAGTGTGCCAGTTTTGATTTACCGAATGCGTCCGGCTCGTCCGTGGCCATCTGGATGTGCAGCCCGGACTCTGAGTTGATTTTTCCGATGAAGGACTCTAACTCTTTCTTAGTCTGTGCGTCAATCGCCTGATCCGTAAAACTTCGCACGGAATGACGATTTAGTATTGCTTCCTGAGTTGTCATTTTTCTGCTAATATAACTAAACTGATTTCGCCTGCAACCTTTGTGCCTTCGTATTTGTTTGCTGACAATTATTTCAGAAAGGCGAAGAACACGGCCATCACAAGGCAGCAGAAAGCCGCCAGATGATTCCACCGTATCGGCTGCCCTTTGAACATAAACAGCACGACCACTGTGAAAATGGTGAGTGACACCACTTCCTGTATGACTTTGAGCTGAATAATGTTGAACGGCCCTCCGTTGGCCTGATAACCGATCCTGTTGGCGGGAACTTGAGCGCAATATTCGAAAAACGCCATTCCCCAAGACATCAGGATGACCAAAATCAGAGGCCAGTCCGTGGTGATTTTCATTTCTTGCATCTTTAGGTGCCCGTACCATGCGAATGTCATAAACACATTCGAGACTATCAACAGCAGAATTGTCCAGATTCCTCTCATACCATTTTCTAAATAAGTCTGCAAAAGTAACATAAATTTGGTTATGGGCCCACAATAATTTAAATTTGTAGCTTATCCAAAAGTTAATGATATGTCACTAATTAAATCAATTTCAGGAATTAGAGGAACTATCGGCGGGGTCCCGGGCAGCGGCCTTACTCCGGTTGATATTGTCAAATTCACTTATGCCTACAGTGCTCAATTGCGTGAGCGCAGGCCGAAAGCAGAGGGTGAGAGATATTCAGTAGTGGTAGGGAAGGATGCAAGGCTTTCCGGCGATATGGTCGAGCAACTTGTGTGCGGGACCTTGGTCGCTTGCGGAATTGATGTCGTTAAAGCGGGTTTCGCTTCGACACCGACCACGGAGATGGCTGTGACTTTCACTCATTCCGACGGCGGCATCATTCTGACGGCCTCCCATAATCCCCGTCAGTGGAATGCTCTGAAACTTCTCAATGAGAAGGGCGAGTTTCTCACTGCCGTTGAGGGCCGCGCAATTCTGGATTGCGCTGACAATGAGGGGAATTTTGATTTTTCCGAAGTGGATTCTTTGGGTACGATTTCGGAAGAAGATTTTACGGACAGACATCTTGACGCTGTCCTTGCTCTTCCGTCCGTGGATGTGGATGCGATCAGGAAAGCGCATTTCACCGTGGCTCTTGACGCAGTGAATTCTGTAGGCGGGGTGATTATGCCTCGTCTTCTTAAACGTCTCGGGGTGAAGTGCATCGAACTGAATTGTGACCCGACAGGGGAGTTCGCGCATAATCCTGAGCCGCTTCCCGAGAATCTCGTTGACTTGTGCAAAACGGTGGTGTCGGCAAAGGCTGATTTGGGAATATCCGTGGATCCGGATGTTGACAGGCTCGCTTTTATATGTGAGGACGGGCAGCCGTTTGTTGAGGAATATACTTTGGTAAGCGTCGCTGACTATCTTTTCGCTCGTGCTCGAGAGGAGGCTGCAAAGACAGGTCGTCCTATTGACGAGGTTGTGGCGCCTTTCAAGATGGTGTCTTGCTCCAACTTGTCTTCGACAAGGGCGCTACGTGACGTGACCGAGCAATATGGCGGTACTTATTTCGCGTCGGCGGTGGGAGAAGTCAATGTCACCACAAAGATGAGAGAGACCGGAGCTTTGATCGGAGGGGAAGGCAACGGAGGGGTGATCTATCCTGCGATTCATTATGGTCGTGACGCAATGGTAGGGGTGGCTCTCTTCCTGTCGAATCTCGCTCACAAGGGTATTTCCGTCTCTCAGTTGAAGAAGACTTACCCAGAGTACCATATTGCCAAGAACAAGTTGCAGATTTCTGACAAGTCATTGATTGACAAGATTCTGTCTGAGATGAAGAAAGTCTATGCCAAAGAGAGTATCAATGATGTAGACGGGGTGAAGATTTCCTTCGAGTCCAAGAAGGAGTGGGTGCATCTTCGTCGTTCCAACACTGAGCCGATTATCAGAATCTATTCGGAGGCGGCAACTTCAGAGGAGGCCCGCAAACTCGGCGAGGAGGTGATTGCTATCGCTAAGAAGATGGAAATCTGATATGTTTTCTTTTAGAACAACTTCTCTTGAGAATCAGCTCGACAAGGCTCTTCTGAGCGGAAGAGTCGGCTGTTTCTGCACTCAGAACTGCTGGGACACGGGAAGGAACAGTTATATGTATGAGTTGTTCCGTCACAGGGGTAACCTTAAAGCTCTTTTTATGCCTCGTGAGGCGGAATTGACACCCGGGACCAACCACATTGAGTTCTCCTTGGAGCAACTTTCCGATCTGGATGCTGTCGTGGTGGAGATTCAGGATGTCGGAGCAAGGTATTTCAATTACACTAAGGATGTGTTCCGGCTTATGTCTGCTGTTGACAGGTTGCCGGATCCTCCGGCTCTTTATGTCGTGGATCACATCAATCCTGCCGGAAGATATGTGGAAGGCAGCATTATGAAGGGGGAGAGTGAGCCTTTTGTCCCTAAAGTGGCTCACAGACACGGACTTACGCTTGGCGAATTGTGCAATCTTTACTACACCGAGATTAATGCCCGCTTTTCTTTCCACATCATTTCGGCTCTGGCCACGGAGTCCAACAGGCAGCTTCTGCCGTGGACGATCGCTCCTTCCTCAGACATTCCCGGGATGTTCACTTGCTATATGTACAGCGGAGGGGGATTGTGGAATAACACGAGCGTCACTCCGGCCATCGGAACGGCTCGTCCTTACGAGTACTTCGGCGCTCCGTTTCTGAAGTCGGATTCTTCTGAGCGCCTTCCGGTTCCTCAAGGAGTTATGATGCGTCCCTGTACGTTCACTCCTTCTTGCGGCCGGTATGAAGGTGAGCGTTGCAACGGCTATCAGATTATGCTGGAGCCTGGTGCTGAGTACCATTCTCTGCTGCACACACTCTCTCTTGTGAAATACTTTTCCGGGCGCTATTCCCAATTTGAGATTTATCCTGAATTCTTTACTAAACTCTCTGATCCTCAGATTGTTTCTTATTTGAATGACGGTCTGTCCTTCCAGGATTTGAAAGAATACGTCAAACTTGAGGAGCAGAAATGGATTCGCAAGGCGAAGAGATTTGTTCTTTATGACGACTCCCCGGTGCGAATTAAATGACAAACATTTGGATTTTAAGGTTATTATCCATAAATTTGCAATTCATTAATCAAGAAAATTTTTTAGAAATGAAAAAAGAAATTCATCCCGAATCCTACCGTCTTGTAGCTTTCAAGGATATGTCAAACGAGCAGGTGTTCATCACCCGTTCCTGCGCTAACACAAAAGAGACTCTTGCTGTTGACGGTGTTGAGTATCCTTTGGTAAAGATAGAGATTTCAAACACCTCTCACCCGTTCTTTACAGGCAAAGTCAAACTTGTCGATTCAGCAGGTCGTGTTGACCAGTTCTATCAGAGATACAAGAGCAGAAAGAAGTAATTTCTTCTGTACTGAGATTTTTAGGATGGCTTCACGGTCATCCTTTTTTTGTGCCCCTTCGGCACGCTCTTCGTGTGTAGGCAGCCTCAATTCTCCCTTAGCGGCTCCATTTCGTTCCGGCTGTATTAGACTGAAAAAAGTTGACTCATTAAAATAAATTAATTATTGCTGTCCGGTAAAACTATAATTTCGCAATAAATCTGTTCAGATTGCCAGTAAAATGGCGGTCTGAACTTTATTATTCAAAAGCAAGCCCCCTTAGTCA
>JBAYFJ010000104.1:0-6867 GCA_041667245.1 Bacteroidales bacterium
ACCATAGCGGCTATGTTCGCCGTAATTGTGGTTCCTATGTTCTCTCCAAGCACCATCGCCGCCGCAATGTCAAAGCTGATCCAGCCGTTCGACACGAAGACGAGAGTAAGGGCCATTGTGGCGCTTGAGGCTTGCAGAATGATGGTCAGCAAGGTGCCTATTGCCAGGAATATGAAATAGGATCCGTAGCCGTAGCCCGTGAGATTTCTCACGAAGCTGAGGGCTTCAGGATGCTCGTCCAAGTCAGGAACGGAGGCTTTCATTGCGGCCAAACCGATAATTAATAAGGCAAATCCTATTATAAATTGCCCGATATTCTTATTTTTGCTTTTTGAAGACGTGGTGAAGATGAATCCGACTGCCACAAGAGGTATGGCGATGGTGGATATGTCCATACTGAAGCCGAACAGGGAAATGATCCAAGCTGTGACCGTGGTGCCGATATTGGCTCCCATAATCACCCCGATAGCATTGGCGAGAGAGAGCAATCCGGCATTTACCATACTTACGACCATAACGGTGGTTCCGCTGGAAGATTGGATCAGAGCCGTGATGATGATTCCGGTGAGTACTCGTTTGAAACGGGTGGAAGTCATTGACTCAAGGAAAGATCTGAGTTTGTCTCCTGCTGCTTTCTGAAGGCCTTCGCTCATTAGCGTCATTCCATAAAGGAACATTGCCAATGCTCCTAATAGAGTTAAAGCCTGAAGTGCTATTTGCATAAATTTTATTTATTATCGAACTTTCAGCAAAATTATAAAAAATTAATGAAGCATCGAATTTTATTTGCATTAGCGGTCTGCCTTTTGACATTGTCTACCGCAAACGCACAGTTTTACTCCGTCGGAGATGATCCGGGATCGGTGAAATGGCGTGTGATTCAGACAGCTCACTACAAAATCATATATCCGTTCGGTCTTGATTCTCTGGCAAGGTCCTACGGGATGTACTTTGAGCAATTCCGCGTTCCGGACGGGCGTTCCGCCGGATTCACCCCTTGTCAGTACTCTTGGGGCAGGATGCCTGTCATTCTGCACGCTCATTATGCCTACAGCAACGGCTCCGTGACCTGGGCTCCTTCAAGAGTTGATCTTTACACCACTCCGGGGGCCTACTCCCCCGATCCTCTGCCGAATGATCTTGAATTGGCAGTTCACGAGTCCAGACACGCGGCGCAGATGCAGTTCCCCTACAAGGGATGGTACAAACCTTTCAACTGGCTTTTCGGCGAGATGTTTCCGGGGGCTGTCGTCGGGCTATATCCGAATCTCGCTCTGCTTGAAGGGGACGCGGTTGTCGCCGAGACCGCGCTGACGCATTCGGGAAGGGGCAGGACGGCTGATTTTCTGGAATATTACATGGTGGCGTCCGACAACGGGGACAGACGTGACTGGTACCAATGGAGGTACGGGTCGCTGAAAAGATTCACGCCGGATCATTATGCCCTTGGTTATGTCACCGTGGCTGGTATGAGGTACTTGTACGATGACGCATTGTTTACTTCGCGCTATTTTGATTATGTCCGCCGAAGGCCGTTCAGCATCGGTGATATGGGAAAGGTCATGAAGCGGAAAAGCGGGGAAAGGCTTCGCCCTACTTTTGACAAACTGATGGACACTTTCCATTCGCAGTGGCAGGAAGACGAGGCTTCGAGGGCTCCTTTTATGGCAGGAGAGCAATTGACCGCGACTCCTTCCTTATTCACGACTTACGAATGCGGCACTTTCACCGGCAAAGGGATTATGGCGCTAAAGTCTTCTCTGGCTTCCGCTCCTGAAATTGTCTGCATCGGCAAGGACGGGAAGGAGCGAAGGCTTGCAAGATTCGCTTACGGGACCAGCCCTCTCGCCCATTCTCACGAAGAGAAAAGGGTCTATTGGAGCGAGGGAAAGCCGGACGCGAGGTATTCTCTGAAGGTCGGCTCTATCATAAGGTATATGGACACTGACACTTGGAAGAAGCACAATCTGACTTCATCCGGCCGTTATTACAATCCTGTTCCTACTGACAGAGGTGTCAGCGCCACCGAGTACCCTGTTGAAGGAGGATCGGCTTTGGTTGTGCTCAGCGCATCTGACGGCTCGGTTTTGCAAAGGTTTCCCGCTCCGGATTCTCTCCAGGTGGTGGAGTCCGCAAGAATTGAGGACAGATTGTTCGTTTCGGCAATTTCAGTAGGAGGCTTCGGTGTGTACGAAATTATGCCTTCCGGGGATTATCGTCTGCTGCTTGGGCCTAAACCTGTCAAAATTAAAGATATCAAATCCCTAAATGATAACATTTTGTTTACATCTGACTTGTCAGGTGTAAATGAAATGTATGCATTGAATCCTTCATCTGGCGCTCTGAAGCAGATGACAAGTTTCAAATACGGTGCGGCTGAGTTTGACATCAATCAGGCTCAGGATTCATTATTGTGTTCGGTTCTTACAACTAAAGGCCGGCTCATTGTCAAGGCGCCGATGTCTTCTACAGTGAACAGACCCGTGTCCTTCAATGATATACACAGGTACGAGATAGCTGACAGGCTTTCCGCTCAGGAGTCCGCACTGGCGGACTCGGGCGCTCCTTCGGGCACGAGCTACGAATCTGGCGCCGCCGTCTTCTCCGAGCCTAAGCGCTACCGCAAACTTCCGAATATCCCCAGATTCCATTCATGGGCTCCTATCTACTTCAACATAGACAACATACAGGGCGCCAGCCACGACTACGACTTCGAGGAGGCATCTCTCGGCGCCACTGCCCTGTTCCAGAACAATCTTGGGACGGCCAACGGCTACATCGGCTACTCTCTGCACGAGGATCCGTATAGCGACAAATGGAAGAATTCCGCTCACCTCAAATTCAATTATTCCGGGCTATTCCCGGTGTTCGAGCTTTCGTTCAATGTCAATGAGAGGGACAGAATCCAGTACAGGGACATTCTGAAGACCTCTCCAACGGCTTCCACCCATTATGTCGGAGGCACGATTCAGGACACACCTCACGTTTCCGGCGAGATTCTCACTTACATTCCTCTGAATTTTTCTTCCGGCGGCTGGTCGAGAGGCCTTATTCCGCAGATTGACTATCAGATTTCGAACGATATGCTGGATCACACGTCCTTCCATTACATCTACAGCGGGAATCCTACCTCAGATTCCGTGCTTGGGCAAAAGCCTGTAAGAGTTGAGGTCGGAGAGACTAAGAGCAACGTGTATATGCAGAAGCTAACGGGAATGTTGCGCGGCTATATAGTCTTGCCCACAGCTGAGTCTCAGGTCTATCCCAGTCTCGGCATCGGGGCTGAGGCCGGATTCAGTTTCAGACCGGGGATAACGGATTACTTCACCCCGTCCGTTTTTGGCTACATCTACGGTTACCTTCCGGGCTTCTCCAAGATTCAGGGATTGCGTCTTTCCGGGTTGGTACAGAAGCAGTTGCACACTGACGCTCTCTTCGGTGAGAATTATCTTGGATGCGAGCCGAGGGGATTCGGCGGGTCTGACGGAGTGTCGGACTATCTTGAGGGCAAGTACTCGACTCAGGCTCGTCTTTCTGCCGATTATTCTATTCCTTTCAGTTTCGGCGACTGGTCGTTCCTCTGTCCTGTGGCTTACATAAAGAATTTCGTGTTCACGCCTCATTTTGACTATTCTTTCTACAAAGACGGTGGCCTGTTCTCGGCAGGCGCCACGTTCTCGATTCATCTGTCGAACTGCTTGTGGTTTCCTTTCGAGAGCAGCGTCGGCGTCAGGGGGTCCTACAACGGAGGCAGCCTTTTCAATGATCTCAAAGCCGCACGTCTTGATCCGGACAGGTTCTGGGTCGGTATGACTTTTAACATTTCAATGTAACGTATATGTCTATTCCAGGAGAATCTATGGCCAAGTGCTCCAAATGCGGGCAAAGCCACAAAATAACTATTTACAAAAGCATCAATGCAGCGACGGATCCCTCTCTCAAGGATAAAGTCAGAGACGGCTCCCTGTTTCTGTGGGAGTGTCCTCATTGTGGGACGATGAATCTTGCCCGCTACGAGACTCTTTACCACGATCCTGCAGAGAAACTGATGGTGTGGCTGCTTCCTGAGGGGGATGTGAGCGACAAGGAGGCGCAGGCCGCATCTCTTCTTGACGGCTACACTCTTCGGAAAGTGAAGGATGTAGGGTCTTTGATAGAGAAGATAAACATTTCGGGCTGCAGTCTCGACGACAGGGCGATAGAAATCTGCAAGTACGTGACTAAGATGGAGTTGGGAGGACAGGAGCAGGACAAGAGCAAGGGTGCCGCCATTATGGACGCCCCTTTCAGATTCTTCAAGACAGAGGGTGCGGACAACGAGCTTTCATTCACATTTCCGCTTGACGGGAATATGCACACCGTCAAAATCGGATTCAACGTCTACGAAGACTGCCAGCGGATTATTAAGCGAAATACGTCTATGGAAGCGGATCCTGGCTTCGTCTCCATCGACTCCGCTTGGGTCCTCGGGAAGCTGGGCCAAGCCGGTCGGGACTAATTCGCAGCCACGGGACCGGCAATAGACCCACCGGCCCGGAGGACCTATACGTTGAAGAGGAAGTGCATTATGTCACCGTCTTGAACCGTGTAGTCTTTCCCTTCAGTGCCCAGTTTGCCGGCGGCGCGAACCGCGGCTTCTGACTTGTAAGTCATAAAGTCCTCATACTTTATGACTTCGGCGCGTATGAAGCCTTTCTCGAAATCCGAGTGAATAACTCCGGCGGCTTTAGGCGCCTTGTCGCCTTTGTTTATGGTCCAAGCGCGACATTCATCGGCACCGGCAGTGAAAAAAGTCTGAAGATTAAGAAGATGGTATGCGCTTTGGATAAGACGTACTACTCCGGATTCCTTGAGCCCTAACTCATCCAGAAACATCTGCCTGTCATCATAACTCTCAATTTCAGCAATCTCTGATTCTGTCTTCGCAGCTATTATCAGGATCTCCGCATTTTCGTCTTTAACCGCTTCTTTGACAGCGTCCACGTACTTGTTGCCGTTCACAGCAGAAGCATCGTCAACATTGCAGACGTACATAACCGGTTTGTTGGTGAGAAGAAACAGATCGCGTGAAATGGCTTCCTCATCAGGATTGGCCAAATCGACCGTCCTACAGCATTTTCCCTGCTCCAGAGCGTCTTTGTACTTAAGAAGCAGCTCATACAGCTTTTTGGAGTCCTTATCCCCGCTCTGGGCCTGTTTCTGAGCCTTGCCGAGGCGAGCCTCGACAGTCTCAAGATCCTTAATCTGAAGCTCCGTGTCCACGACCTCCTTGTCTCTGACCGGATCCACGCTTCCGTCCACGTGAACAATGTTCCCGTCATCGAAGCATCTAAGGACGTGAAGAATGGCATCCGTCTCTCTGATGTTGGCAAGAAACTGATTGCCGAGCCCCTCGCCCTTGCTTGCGCCTTTCACGAGACCGGCGATGTCCACTATGTCCACGGTCGCGGGAATGACCCTTTTCGGCTTACACAAGTCCGCAAGATTCTCCAGACGTTTGTCCGGAACATTGGTGGAACCAAGATTCGGTTCTATGGTGCAAAAAGGGAAATTGGCGCTCTGTGCTTTCCCGGAGCTTATACAATTGAACAAAGTGGATTTTCCAACGTTAGGAAGCCCCACAATCCCGCATTTTAGTGACATTTCAAAAGATTATTTTAATAGTCTGCAAAGGTAGTAATAAAAAACTTTTTACGTTCTTTTAAGAATCGTTTCTGTTTTTTAAAGAAATTGACGTTTCCTTTCCCCATATTTCGGACGTGAAAGGTCAGAAGTTAATATGGATAGCCGTTTTTGCTGTGATAGAATCCTCGCAAATCGTCTGTGAGGCGGGGATGCGAGACACCACTATCCTGGCATTCTGGAATCTGGAGAATTTTTTTGACTACCGAAACGATAGCACAAGCACTGCTGATGCTGAATTTTCCTCGTTCGGCGACAGACATTGGACGAAGAAGAAGTTTTATTGCAAGTGCAATGCGATTGCCAAGGCGTTGCTTTGGATAGGCGGCAAGTATGGCAGAATGCCTGACGCCGTTGGATTTGCGGAAGTGGAGAACAGATTTGTTTTGGAGCGGCTGGTCTATGGGACCGGACTGAAGAAATACGGCTACAAGATAGTTCATTACGAATCGCCTGACCCGAGAGGTATCGACGTGGCATTGCTGTACAGAGAGGCTGTTTTCCGGTGTGACACATCGTTATGTCTGAAGGTTACCAATCCGGATAATAACGGGCCCGAACTTAGGACAAGGGACATTCTGGCAGTGAAACTGACTCGGATAGGGAAATCAGCGGAAGTGTGTGAAAAAGAACTCGCGAAAGCGGCTGAAGGCAAGACGGACGGCCTCACGGTCTTCGTGAACCATCATCCGTCGAAATACGGCGGGGAGCAATCTGCTTGGAGACGGGTCGCGGCAATGCATCGTCTTGAGGGCGCTGCGGACTCATTGTCGCATTATTGGGTCCTTCCTCAAGTGGCGATGGGGGATTTTAACGACACACCTGACAATCCTCTATACAGAGAAAATCTTGGACTGATTTTTGCTAATGAATCCTTGCCTCTTTTTGAGAAAAAGGCAGGGACAATCCGTTACCGAGGCAAATGGGAACTCATTGATATGTTCTTCGTTACCCCTTACTTAGCCGAAACATCGGAAATGGAAATAGTCAGCATCCCTTTTCTCACGGTGAGAGATAACACTTATGCCGGAGAGAAGCCGATGAGAACATATTCCGGCCCCAGATATGTCGGAGGAGTGAGCGATCATTGCCCGATTGTGCTGAAAATTGTATATCTTTGAAGGCTAATTAGAGTTGCATAAAAATATATAACACAAAACATACATCTTATTATGGACATCAAAG
>JBAYFJ010000105.1:0-6813 GCA_041667245.1 Bacteroidales bacterium
ATTAATTATCGGTTTGGCCGCAATGAAAGCCTCCGTTCCTGACTTGGACGAGCATCCTGAAGCCCTCAGCTTCGTGAGAAATCTCACAGGCTACGGCTATGGATCGTATTTCATATTCCTGGCCATCGGTACCTTGCTTACCATCATTCTGCAGGCCTCAAGCGCCACAATGGCCCTTACTCTCGTCTTCGTGTCGAATGGATGGATCAGCTTTGACATTGCGGCGGCTATGGTGCTTGGAGAGAACATAGGAACCACAATTACCGCGAACATAGCGGCAATGGTAGCCAATTATTCCGCAAAACGAGCCGCATTAGCCCACACCGTTTTCAACGTGTTCGGCGTTGTGTGGGTCCTTTCCATTTTCCCGTTTTTTCTCAAATTCATCGGCTACATTGTCACGTTGATGGGGCTGCCTAACCCTACCACCGCTGACCTGACCACCATTGATCAGAACCCTCAAGTCGCCACTTCAGTGCTTTACGGAATATGCACGCTGCACACTCTGTTCAATGTCACCAACACTTTGTTGCTGATCTGGTTCATTCCTCAGATAGAAAGGCTTGTCTCTATGCTTGTCCCTACTCCGGAAGGAGAGGAAGAGGTGTTCAGACTGAAATTCATCCAGGGAGGTCCGCTTTCAACTGCGGAACTTTCACTTGACGAGGCAAAACAGGAGATTATCCATTTCTCGGAAATATGTTACAGGGATTTCGGCTTCGCTAAAGCAGCAATCAACGAAACGTCTCCGGAAAAGTTTGCTGAATTGAATGCCAAGCTCATTAAATATGAGGGTATTACGGATAGAATTGAGTATGAGATAGCGGCTTATCTCAAAGGCGTGTTCAAAGGAGAGATAAGCGCTCGTTCGGCAAGTCGCGTCAAAGGGATGTACAAGATCATCGGTGAGATGGAGAGTCTCGGGGATTCTTGCGAGGCGATAGGCAGATTGCTGACACGCAGAAATGAGCACGGGCGCGCGTTCGACGCCGAGATGATGAAGAAGCTCGGCAGGATGATGAGTCTTGTGGATGACGCATTCAAGGTGATGATGGAGAATCTGAAGCAGCCTTACTCAAGTCTCAAGGACATCACCAATGCCCAGGATGCGGAGTACAATATCAACGAATGCCGCAACACACTGAGGGAAGAGCATATTGCAAACATAGAGAATTCAAGTTACAATTACCAGACAGGGGTCTTCTACATAGACATCGTGGCGGATCTTGAGAAAATCGGGGACTTCCTGATCAATATTTCCGAAGCTCAAATAGAAGAAAATGAAAAGTAATTCTTTACATTTAGCGCTTGCTGCCTTATGTTTGGGTCTGTTCGTCTTTGCCGGTTGCAACGGCGCGAGATCCAAAAAAGCGCCGTCTCAGTCGGATGCCGTTCAGACCAGAGCCTTTCCGGAGACTGAGGTGCCGATGATGTACGAGGGCGATGACAGGCTGACGTTCAAGGCTCTGCATTATTGGGACGCCTATTTGGACACAAGCAAGGTGTTTTACAGCGACACTGCTATTTACAACGGAGTGGCTAAAGACAATATTGAGAAAGCATTCGGAACTTACGCCGTTATGGTGGAAATGCTTCCGCTTTCAAAAGGAATCGAGGCGGTGTCCTCTCTATTCGATCAGGCAGATATGTTTTTCAGGAAGGACACGGCTTCCAGAATGTTGGAAAGAGTGACTTTCTACGTTCAGAAGTATTTCTACGATCCCAATTCTCCGGTACGCAACGAGGACCTTTACCTGCCTTTCGTTACCAAGCTGTCCCTAAGCCCTTCGGTTCCTCAAGACCGTCACCCGGGATATGCGTTTGACGCAAGAATGTGCTCGCTGAACAGGATTGGCGCCAAGGCCGCTGATTTCGAATTCACCGATCTTAGAGGCCGAATCCGTTCCCTGTACAGTGTCAGGGCGCCTTTCACTTTGTTGTTTTTCAGCAATCCCGGCTGCCCGTCGTGCAAAGGGATAATCGAGGCTCTGACGGCCGACGGCAAGATAGCGGATATGGTGTCGTCAGGCAAGCTGGCGGTAGTGAACATCTACATAGATCAGGAAATTGACAAATGGAAGGAATATGCCGGCGTCTATCCTAAGAACTGGTTCAGCGGCTATGATCACAAGTATATTATCAGGACAGACGTTCTGTACAATGTGAGGGCCATCCCTTCGATGTACATTCTGGACAAAGATAAGAAAGTGATAATGAAGGACGCCCCTGAGGACAAGGCTCTGGGCTATCTGGACAATCTGCCGGAAAACAATTAAACCACAAACGATTATGGACATTAAAAAAGAGCTTTGGGGTAAGTCCAAGGCGGGAAAAGACATTTTTAAGTACACTATCACGAATTCTCACGGGGCTTTCGTAAGACTTTCCTCCATCGGAGCGGGAGTCCTTTCGATAGTGGTTCCTGACAAGGACGGGCTTCTTGCGGACGTGGTCATAGGCTACAATTCCCCCGAGGATTATTTCGCTGACGGGCCTTGTGCCGGAAAATGTCCGGGAAGATATGCCAACCGGATAGCCAAGGGTCATTTCACTTTGGACGGCGAGGAGTACACTCTGCCAATCAATAATGCCTGCAATCATCTTCACGGGGGTCCGGACGGCTTCCAGAATCAAGTCTGGGACAGCAGAATCATAGGTGACGCAGTGGAGTTCAAATACGAGTCCGAGGACGGAGAGGCCGGATATCCCGGAAATCTCACGGTCGTGGCTCATTACGAGTGGACTGACGAAAACGCTCTGAAACTCACTTTCACAGCACAGACGGACAAGGCGACTGTGATCAATCTGACGAATCACAGTTATTTCAATCTCAACGGAGAAGGCAACGGGGACATCCTCGGGCACGTTCTTAAATTGAACGCTTCCACTTATCTGCCGACAGACGACACGCTGATCCCTCTCGGAGAGGAAGAGCCGGTGGCAGGCACTCCGATGGATTTCCTTGAGCCTAAGGAGATTGGCAAAGACATTAAGGCCGATTTCCCGGCTCTCAACTATGGCAAAGGCTACGACAACTGCTTTATGATTGACGGCTACCTTGAGGACCAGCTTCAGAATGCGGCTGAACTCTATTCGCCTCAGAGCGGAAGAGTGCTGAACGTGATCACGACCCAGCCCGCCGTTCAGGTGTACACGGGCAACTGGCTGAAAGGCTGTCCCCGCGGCAAATGCGGCAGGGGATACAATGATTATGAAGGAGTTGCGATCGAGTGCCAGCATTGTCCGGATTCGCCTAACGAGGCTGATTTCCCATCGACCGAGCTCCGTCCAGGCGAGACTTTTCAGCAGGCCATCATATTCGCATTTTCAGTAAGAGTATGAAGCAGTATCTTGATTTGTTGAGGCATATCCGCACAGACGGGGTTATGAAACACGACCGTACGGGAGTGGGGACTCAGAGTGTGTTCGGCCACCAGATGCGATTTGATCTGAGCGAAGGGTTTCCGCTACTGACCACCAAGAAGGTCCATCTTAAGTCCATCATCTACGAGTTGCTGTGGTTTATTTCAGGAGACACTAACATAAAGTTCCTCAAAGACAACGGTGTGTCAATCTGGGACGAGTGGGCTGATTCCAACGGGGATCTCGGACCCGTCTACGGGCATCAGTGGAGGAGTTGGCCGGCGCCTGACGGCAAGTCGATTGACCAGCTCTCGAATGTGATCGAGACCATAAAGCGTAATCCCGACTCCAGACGTATGATTGTCTCGGCATGGAATCCGGGTGAGGTAGACGAAATGGCCCTGCCGCCGTGTCACTGCCTTTTTCAGTTCTATGTGGCCGATGGCAAACTGTCTTGCCAACTCTATCAGAGGAGCGCCGACACGTTTCTCGGCGTCCCGTTCAACATAGCTTCCTACGCTCTTCTGACAATGATGATTGCTCAAGTCTGTGGGCTTCAGCCCGGCGATTTCATCCACACAACAGGGGACACGCACATCTATCTGAATCATTTCTCGCAAGTGGATCTTCAGCTCTCCAGAGAGCCGCGTCCGCTTCCTAAGATGCTAATCAATCAGGATGTCAAGGATATATTCTCGTTCAGATACGAAGATTTCAAATTGGAGGGTTATGACCCTTGGCCGGCGATTAAAGCGCCTGTAGCTATTTAAGGTTATGGAAAAATCAATTATAGTGGCCGTCGCTGACAATATGGCCATCGGAAAAGACAATGCTTTGCTTTGGCATATCGCCGAGGATATGAAGTATTTCAAAAGCACTACCACGGGTTCTCCCGTGATTATGGGCTATATGACTTTCAAATCTATAGGCCGCCCGCTTCCGGGACGCAAGAATGTGGTCATCTCCATATTCCCGTTTCCTGACGCTCCTGAAGGGGTGATCGTGGTGCCTTCTTTGGAGGAGGCGTTCAAGGCTGTTTCTTCAGCTCCCAAGTGCTTCGTGATCGGAGGAGGGGAGACTTATCGTCAGGCTCTTCCGACTGCCGACAAACTGTATATAACTCACGTAAAGGCTGTTGTCGAGGATGCCGACACATTCTTCCCTGTGATTGACCCTCAAATTTGGGAGACGGAGAGCGTGTCCCCTGCTCAGAAGGATCAGGAGTCAGGTTACGATTTCAATTTCACTGTCTACAAGAGGAAATTCTGATTGCTTGTAACGATTTGTAAGTAGTAGTAAGTAACGATGTCCAAGGAAAGAGAACACTTTGCCGGCAGATTTGCCGTTATCGCTGCCTTTGCGGGATCTGCGATAGGGCTCGGGAATATATGGAGGTTTCCCTATATGGTAGGGCAATATGGCGGCGCGGCGTTTATTCTGATATATATAGCCGCATCCCTTCTGCTGTCTCTTCCTATTTTCCTTTCCGAGTACATCATAGGCCGCTACGCACGTTCCAACGCGTTCGGGGCGATGTCGGCTCTGGCGCCTCTTTCCAAGGTGTGGAAATGTCTGGGCTACCTGTTCATCATCACTCCGATGATAGTGGTTTCCTATTACAGTGTTATCGGCGGATGGTCCCTTGACTATCTCGTGAAGTCCTGTACTTTCAGTTTCATCAGAACTGACGCGTCTGCGATAAGCGGCATTTTTCCTTCATTTCTCGCCACCACATGGGAACCTTTGTTGTTCCACTTCATATTCCTGACCATCAGTACGATAGTCGTATTTCTTGGCGTGAAAACGGGAATAGAAAAGTTTAGCAAGTTCTCTATTCCGCTTCTCTTCGTGATGATTGTGATTATCACCGTCTATTCCATTTCTCTTCCGGGATCTTCCGAGGGGATTGCGTATCTCGTGAAGCCTGATTTTTCAAAGGTGACTCCCCAGACCTTTTCCTACGCTCTCGGACAGTCTTTTTACTCTCTGTCTCTGGGTATGGGCATAATCATAACTTACTCGTCCTACGTTAGTAAAAACGAGAACATCTTTGTTACGGGGCTTGGAACCGCCATCTCAGACCTTTTGTTCGCGCTTCTCGCCAGTTTTGCGATTATGCCGGCGGTGTTCTCGGTGGGGCTTCAGCCGAATGCGGGCCCGGGACTGATTTTCCAGACTCTGCCGTTCATTTTCTCCAAGATGGGGGAGGCTATGCCTCTGATCAGTTCAGTGGTGTCGATTCTGTTTTTCCTTACGGTCCTCGTTGCAGCGCTCACTTCATGCATATCGCTTCTTGAGGTGGGTGTTGCGTACCTTATTGAGGAAAAGGGCCTTAGCCGGAGACTCTCTTGTCTTTTTGTCTATCTTTTTGCCGGAGGCCTCGGTGTAGTGGCGAGTCTGTCGTTCGGCCCTCTTTCGGGGGTTCATCTGATGGGAAAGAGCATATTCGATTTTATGGATGCGCTCTGCTGCAATTTCCTTATGGTTATCGGTGGCCTCGGCGCGGTGCTGTTCGTAGGGTGGAAACTAAACAAGGGCATAGTCAGAGATGAATTTACCAATTCGGAGACTCTCGGTTTTAATTCCCGAGTATTCAGTTTCTTTTATTTTCTGATGAAGTACGTGGCGCCGGCGGCGGTGTTGGTTATTCTGATTTCCAATTTCATCTGAGCAGTATTTCAAGGGGATAGATTCGGGAACTCTTTCCACTTCAAAAGTTTATCATAAATTCTACGTTTCATATTATGTTGAATTTATAAAGTTGTACACCATTCATAGAGTTTCCGATTAATCGAACACATTATCCGCAAGATTCACTGCATCATCTTTACTTTTTGTTGATGATTTTAGCGTACATTTCAGTGGCTTTCACGTTAGAATGCTTTTAGCTCCCATCAGGATAAAGTTCTCAATTTTCGCAAGTGTATTTTTGATGAAATTAGCATTATGAGATACGGTTAGCACGACAAGGGTGCAACTGACCCTCTTTTTGCAGCCCACCCATTAATTGTAACATCACAAATCGCAATATTCTTGATTTCGTAAGCAGATAGGCCGCTTTTTCTTACCAAATCGAAAAATTCTTAATTCCGTAAGAAAAGTATGGGGTTTTACTTACCAAATCGACAAATTCTTGATTCCGTAAGAAAAGTACGGGGTTTTACTTACCAAATCGACAAATTCTTGATTCCGTAAGAAAAGTACGGGGTTTTACTTACCGAAATGACAAAGCCTATATACGTTGACAGCCATAATTGCGCACGGCAATTCGCATTGTACGCTCTGGGTGACACTTTCGTGTCCGCTAACCTAAGAAGGAGTTAGGCAAAATAATGAGAACTGAGTTTTGTACAATGAATATACTACGTTGGTGATGTCTACAGCACCGTCGCCGCACAGTCGCTGTCAAGCGACCGCTGACGAATGTCAGCGCATCGCCCTCGGGGGGGG
>JBAYFJ010000106.1:0-6796 GCA_041667245.1 Bacteroidales bacterium
AGCGGGGCGTACAGCGGATTCACGCCTTATTCTCTCTATGGTATCGGTGAGATAGCCAAAGAGGGGACTGCTTACAACAAAAGTATGGGAGGGGTCGGAATAGCTTCCCGTAACAACAGGTATCTGAATTATCTCAATCCTGCGGCGGTGACGGCGAGAGACACTCTGTCTTTTATGGCTGATTTCGGCCTTCAGCAGAACAATCAGATTTTCAAGCAGAATGGTCTGAAATCCACGAACAACACGTTCAACATCAACAACTTCGCATTCTCATTCCCTATATACAGGTCTTCCGCTATGTTTTTCGGAATCGCTCCTTACAGCAATGTGGGCTATGACATATCCACTTCCGAGACTGACATAATAGGGCAGACCGGAAACATAGGCTACAACTCCAGCGGAAGCGGCAGTCTTTATCAGGTGTTCGGCGGTGGAGGAGTAACGCTTTGGAACAGGCTTTCAATAGGTGCTGAGGCTATATATTATTTCGGAAAACTTGAGAAATCCAACAAGGTTTCATTCTCGGACGGAGCAACAAGAAGCGTCAGTTCCGGTTATGATCTGAAACTTAGGGGAACCACCGCAAAAGTAGGCGCGCAGTATGAAAGCCCCATAGGAAGTGACGTGATTATGACTATCGGCGCTACGTACAAATTCTCAACCAATATGAGGGGATATGTCGATTCTTACAAATATGCCTACACATCTTCCATAGTGGACACTTTGGCTTCTTCTTCGGACACTTTGAAACATCATCCGGGGAAAGTGAAATTCGCCAACGAAATCGGTGTTGGAGTGGCATTCAAGATAAGGGACAAACTGACCCTTGAGTTTGACTACATCTATTCCGATTGGGCAAATAGCGGGATGAGCGACGTGGCAGGCTTCAAGGCGGAAGGGTCTTCAGTGTTCTCTTCCACTGATTCTCACTCATTCAGATTAGGTATGGAGTATGTCCCAAACCGTAATGACATCAGGTACTACTACCGCCGTTGCGCTTATCGTGCCGGAGCATATTACAATAAGGATCATTTCGTGCTTGACGGGACGCATTCGCAGTCTTATGGAATCACTTTCGGAGCCACTTTGCCTGTGTTCAAATGGTACAACGGTCTGACTATCGCAGTTGATTTGGGTCAGAGAGGAGGTAATTCCGGCAATATGGTTAAGGAAACCTATGCTAATTTTTCGATAGGATTTAATATCTTTGACATTTGGTTCCAAAAACAGAGATATAACTAAAAGAAATATAAACACATTTAATAATATGAAAAAATTAATTTTTGCCATTTTTGCGTTAGCCATTACGCTTCCGGGCGTTAATTCAAGCGCTCAGGGTAAATATGGCGCAGACAGTGCGGATTGTATTAAGTATTTGTCCTATTACAAGGAATATTACAAGCAGAGAAATTATGACGAGGCTTTGCCTAACTGGAGAAAGGCTTACAAACTTTGCCCTCCTACGGCAAGTCAGAATATGATATTGGACGGAACTTCGATGCTCAGGCGTCTGATAGTCCAGAATCAGGCAAACGAGACCTACAAGAAGGCTCTTATAGATTCTTTGATGGCACTTCACGACACCCGTATCCAGTACTATCCTAAATATGCCAGAACTGCGTTGAACAACAAGGGTCTTGACATTTCCAATTATAAGAAGGATGACGCGAAGGCTTTGTACAACGACCTGAACGACATTATCGCTCAGAACAAGGAGTACACGAGCCCTAACATCTTCATCATAGATTTTAACGCTGCTGTGGAACTTTATCAGAAGGGAGAAATCAGCGCGGAGGACGTGATAGGTTCTTACCAGAATTCTCAGAGTTATCTTGAAGAGATGCAGGCGAAGAATGATGCCGACGAGGCTCAGAAACTGAAGGTGAAGACCGATCTCGAGAATCTTTTCCTTGAGAGCAAGGTCGCAAGTTGCGACAAGATCATTGAGCTTTACACTCCGAGATATGAGTCCAATCCTGATGATCTCGAGCTTGTCACCAACATTGTCAAGATGATGGGCGCCGTGGACGGATGTACTGACAATGAGCTGTACATCAATGCGGCCACATCTTACTACAAACTCCAGCCTTCTTATGCTTCAGCGTATTTCCTTTACAGGCTCAATGCTTCCAAAGGCAACACTGCGGACGCCATCAAGTACCTTGAGGAGGCAATTTCTTATGACGATTCCGATGCTAAGACAGATGCCGAGTACTGCTACGAGCTTGCGGCCTTCTGCGTGAAGAACGGAATGAACTCAAAGGCGTACGAGTATGCGAGAAAGTCTTCAGAACTCGATGCCTCATTCGCCGGCAAGTCTTATTTCCTGATGGGAACCATTTGGGGATCAACAGCTTGCGGTGGCAATGAGATTGAGAAGAGGGCGCCTTACTGGGTTGCCGTTGATTATCTTATCAAAGCGAGAAACGCGGATCCTTCTTTGACGGATGATGCCAACAGACTGATTGGTCAGTACAGTTCTTATTATCCTCAGGCTTCTGAGGCATTTATGTATGACATTACCAACGGGCAGTCTTACACAGTGTCTTGCGGCGGAATGAGGGCTACGACGACTGTCAGAACACAGAAGTAAACTAACATAACCTTGGCAGGTTTTAGAAATATAATAAGGATGATTGCAACCGCGTCGGCGGTTGCTTTCATCGTTTATTCGTGCAAGGACAAATTGTCTGTCGCGGATAAGCTAAATCTTGCGGACGCTCCTATTCAGACTGTGGATTCGATGTTCGCTGTCCAGAGTGACGCGGGAGTGCTGAAAATGAGGATGGAGGCGCCTCTGATGGAGAGATATGACAACGATTCCTCTTCCTACGAGATGTTCCCTAAGGGTTTTGCCGTGTTCGGGTACACCGATGAGGGCCTCCTTGAGACTTACATCATTTCTGACAACGCCAAGCATTTCAAAAGTAAAAGAAGCAGTAATGAGTACTGGGCCGCATTCGGTAACGTGGTGATAGAGAACATTATAAAGAAAGAATCTATGGAGTCGGACACAATCTATTGGGACAGAGCCGCACACGAGATTTACACAGATTGCTATGTGAAGATGTTCTCGCCGGACGGTTTTATGCAGGGTTACGGAATGAGGTCTGACGAAAGGGCGCGAAATTCAATTCTCCTTAAGCCTTTCGACGGTTACGGGGTTGTGGTGAAAGACACCACCGCCGTGGTCATCGATTCCATCAATTTTATAGGGCCTATGCTAAAAAAATAATGCAGTTTCTGAATAAAATCACTATCTTCGCAGTCCTTATTACTTGTTGATTATTAATATCAAATAACATACAAAATGGCGGTACTTGAAAAAATACGCGTTAAATTTGGCCTGGCGGCATCTATTATCATTGCCTTGGGCCTATTGTCATTCATTATAGATCCGAGCGAAATCGCTTCCGCTTTCCAGTCAATGTCATCGAAAAATGATGTCGGCAACATCAACGGAAAGGCTATTTCGTACACGGATTTTCAGGCTGACATAGAAGAATTCACGAAGTTGAACGAGATGATGTCAGGTTCGTCAGCTCAGTCTGACAAACAGCAGCAGCAAGTAAGAGACGCTGCATGGCAGTCTTTGATTGACAAATATCTGTTTGTGAAGACAGCACGCGCGGCCGGTATCAATGTCGGCAACAGCGAGCTTGTTGATTTGACGACCGGTGACATGATGTCTCCGCTTGTCGCTCAGAATCCCGCTTTTGCGGATCAGAACGGAAACTTCTCCAAGGAGAATTTCGCTAAATTCGTGAAGAATTCGCATTCTGACGAGAATCTTTCTCTTTATTGGAATTATCTTCAGACAACGATTTACAATCAGCAGTACTACGCAAAGTATCAGTCACTGTTCTCTCAGAGCAATTTCGAGAACGCTCTTATGCTCAAGCGCTCCATCGCCGAGAACAACGTTACGACAAACGTCGATTTCGTGATGATGCCTTACGGCTATGAGACTGATTCAACTGTGGTTGTCTCAGACAGCGAGATTAAGAAATTCTATCAGGATCACAAGAAGTTCTTCAAACAGCAGGCCAACAGGGACATCGAGTACGTTGTCTATGAGGTTAAGCCTTCTGATGCCGATGTCCTTGCCACTAACAACAAGATGTCTGACATTTACAATGAGTTCTCCATCACGGACAATATGAAGAATTTCCTTATGAAGAATTCGGACAGGGCTTATTCTGAGTACTATTACGCTCCCGGTGAGCTTAAGACCATTTCTCCGGATGTAGACAAATTCGTTTTTGATGAAGGGGGAGAGGGTACTTCCAAGATATTCAGTTCAGGTAACAAGTTCTTCGCCGCCAAAGTGATGAATGTCTCTATGATTCCTGACTCTGTGTATGTGAAGCATATTCTTCTTCAGGGTGCCAAGGCTGACGCTGAGGCTGACAGTCTTGTGAGTGTGCTTAACGCAGGTGAGAATTTCTCCACTCTTGCGGCTGAGTTCTCTACTGACAACGGTTCGGCCGCTGACGGTGAGAAGGGCAACATCGGCTGGATGACTCAGTCTTATATGATTCCTGGCTTCGAGTCCGCGATGACGGCTCAGATCAACAAGCCTTTCATTCTGCACACTCAGTACGGAACTCACATTGTCGAGGTGTCCAAGGCCACAAAGCCTATCGTAAAGAAGCAGGTTGCTATTCTTGAGAAGGAGACTCTCGCAAGCAAAGAGACTTTCAATGACTATTATGCCAAGGCCAACAAGTTTGCTTCTATGGCCGCAGGCGGATACGAAAATTACAAGAAGGCTGTTGACACTCTCGGAGTGTACTCTCATCCTATGAACAACGTGCTTCAGAGCACCGCGGCTTACGGTTCAATCGACAATGCTAAGGAGATTACCAGATGGGTCTTCGACAACAAGAAGGGCAAGGTTTCCAGCATCATCACCGTGAACAACAATTACTTCTTTGTAGTGACTGTCAAAGGCATCCACAAAGAGGGTTACGCAAGTGTCAAGGAGGTTGCTCCTTCAATCAAACAGCGTCTGTATGCTGACAAGTATCACGTTAAGATGGCTGCCGATGTCGCTGCAAAGATCAAAGGCAAGACTGACCTTCAGTCTGTGGCTACGGCTTTGGGAACGACAGTCAGCAATCAGTCAAGTGTCGCTTTCGCCTCGCTGAACTCACAGGGTCTTGATCCTGCGTTCATCGGTGCGGTCTCTTCTGCAAAGCCTAATGTTTTGAGCGCTCCGCTTGCCGGTAACATCGGCGTGTACGTCTATCAGGTTAAGAGTCGTGAGACTGGTTCCTTCTACACTGAGGATGACGCAAAGAACTATCAGGCTCGCGTCTCTCAGTACGCCTTGCAGACGATTCTTCCGGTAATGGAGGAAATGGCTAACGTCAAAGACAACCGCTCAAAATTCTATTAGACCGCCGTTGGACCAGATGCCGACCGGTCGTGGAACATAGCATTACTCATTACAAAAAAATCCCTCACAGATTGCTCTGCGAGGGATTTTGTAGTTAAGCGTTCAGTACTTTTTGGCCGTGCTACATTATGTTGATCTACAGTTTTCTGGCGCCGTCGCTGATGTTGACCTGATAGACTTTCGGGGAATGTCCGAACTTCTCGGTGAAACTCTCCATCGCTGTGCTGATGAAGTCATCGTAAATCTCATCTTTGACAAGATTGATGGTGCATCCTCCGAAGCCTCCGCCCATAACCCTTGAACCGGTGACATCGCATTTTCTTGCTACCTTGTTCAAGAAATCGAGTTCCTCGCAACTTACTTCGTAAAGTTTGCTCATCCCGAAATGAGTCTGGTACATCATCTCACCGACGGTCTCGTAGTCATTTCTCTCAAGAGCGTCGCAGACGTCAAGCACTCTTTGAACCTCGCCGATGACATATTCCGCTCTGAGGAAATCCTCTTCAGGAATCAGCTCTCTGACCTCCTCAAGCCACACCCTCTTGGCGTCGCTCAGGAATTCGACGTCGGGATGATTCTTTCTGATGGCGTC
This sequence comes from Bacteroidales bacterium, assembly GCA_041667245.1. GTDB lineage: Bacteria > Bacteroidota > Bacteroidia > Bacteroidales > UBA932 > Cryptobacteroides. The sequence continues at coordinate 5,994 of JBAYFJ010000106.1, forward strand.
GGCCGCATTCTCGCAGGACTGCCGTCTCTTGTTGTAAGCGGAAGAAGCCAATTCGTGTTTGACGCAAGAGTCAATGAGCACGAGTTTGTAGCCTTTAGGGTCAAACGGAAAATATTTGTACTCCATCGTCTTGCAGTTCAAGCGAATAAGACTTCCTTTCTTTCCGAAAAGAGAGGCGAATTGGTCCATAATTCCGCAGTTTACCCCGCAGTAATTATGCTCCGTGGACTGTCCGATTCTTGCAAGTTCGAATTTGTCTATCTTGTTGTTGAACAAGTAATTGATTGCAAAAGCAAAGGTGCTTTCCAATGCTGCTGAAGAAGAAAGACCGGCTCCGAGAGGTACATCCCCCGCAAAGACGGCATTGAATCCCTCAACCTTTCCGCCTCTCTTAAGAGTCTCGCGGCAGACACCGAAAATGTACTTTGCCCAACTCTGATTCGGCAGATCCTCCTCCTTGAGTCCGAACTCCACATATTCATCATAATCAAGAGAATAGGCGCGCACTTTGTCGGACCCGTTCAATTTGATTTCGGCGGTAATTCCTTTGTCTATTGCGCCGGGGAACACGTAGCCTCCGTTGTAGTCTGTGTGCTCTCCGATAAGATTGATTCGGCCGGCTGACGCGAACATCTCGCCATCCTCACCGAACAGTGTCTTGAACTTTTCCTGGATTTTTTCTTTGATGTCCATAATAAGATGTATGTTTTGTGTTATATATTTTTATGCAACTCTAATTAGCCTTCAAAGATATACAATTTTCAGCACAATCGGGCAATGATCGCTCACTCCTCCGACATATC
>JBAYFJ010000107.1:0-6766 GCA_041667245.1 Bacteroidales bacterium
ATTCACCTTTCATAATGCGTTAATTTTTTAATTCAGCCCGGAACTTTCCAGACAATAACAAATATAACATAAAATGTTCCAACAAAATGGTAATCACCGCAAAACTCGACCTATTAGAAAGCGTTTGAGCAGAAAAATCATAAAATAAGGAAATGTGTAGAACCGCCCGTTGAAGCCGATGTTCTTGTCACAGAGCTTAATCCCGAATTTTATGTCAGGCCATTTGTCACTTTCAATGAGTCTTTTCAGCGACACCGTGGCATTGTCCGTCGCCTTGACCTCAACAGGAATCAGACTATCCGAATCCCTTACGAAAAAATCCATCTCCAGCGTGGATTTCTCCGTTTTATAGTAAAACAGATCGTAGCCTTCTTTCACCAGCATATCCCCGACAATGTTCTCATATATGGCCCCTTTGCAAGTCTCGAAATTCCTGCCGGTCCTAAAATTCTCCTGCGCCTCGTCATCGAGAGAAGCTATCAGCAACCCCGTATCCTTGAAATAGAGTTTGAATATGCCCGGATTATAATTGGTCTTCAGCGGGAGTTCAGCCTTGTCCAGACAATAGCAGATGTTGATCAGGCCGGCATCGTTCAGCCATTCAACCGTGCCTACATATTCCCTGTTTCTTGCCCCGGAAGCCACTTTTGAAATCTGAAACTTCTTGTTTTCTTTGGCGAGAAAAACCGCTATGCGACTGAATATATTCTGAATCTTAGTCTTGTCAAGGCCGGTCGCATACTTCGTTATGTCCTCATCGTAGTCGGTTATAAGTTGCCTCTGAAGTTTCAGAGTACCGCTGAAATTATTGTTCCTCACATACATATCCACGACTTCCGGCATCCCTCCCAAAGTGACATAATCCCGAAACGCCTCACGCATCACTGCCATCTCCACGGAAGAAAGAGGACGGAGATTGAGCATGTCGGAATAAAGGTCTTCTATTTGTGAGGGGGAATACCCCTTTGCCCATAGAAATTCCTCGAAATCAAGCGAAGACATCTCCACATCTTCCTTGAAACCAACGCTGTTTGATTCTATCTCCTTGTAATTGCTCCCCGTCAAAGAGCCGGAGCAGATGACATCATAACGCTCGTCAAGTTTGAAAGCCTTAAGACTTGTCGCGCAGGCGGGACATTCCTGAAGTTCATCGAAGAAAAGCAGAGCGTTTCCCGGAACAAATTCAAGAGAAGGGTCCAGAAGAGAGATGTTCTTGACAATGGAGTCCGTCTTCCCTATTTGCCTTGCTCCTTTGATTATTAAAGGCTTACGATTGCTTGCCTTCTTCCATTCAACCAGTTTGGCATCTATTTTCCTTTAAGCAATTTCATGTCCATCACATTTTTCCAAGGGTTTGAGTGGTGAAAAATCACATTTTGCCGAAAAAGCGGCGGCGCTCCGGCCTCGAAAAGCAGGACTGCAGCCCCAGTTCCGCCGCCGGCTGTGCCCGCGCCGCCCGATTATGCGTCAGAGCTCCACGGCGGATAGCTCTGCGAAGGCTTTCCGGTAGTCCAGTTCAGCTTGAAGGGCCTTGTCGAAAGTGTCGTAGTAGAGAGTGGTGCCTATGATGTAGTCCGACATCGAAATACTGCCAGCGTTCAATGCCTTCATCAACAACACACCGTTATTTGACTTCTCGAGAGAAGACCGATAATTCTCGGCCACGGCTTTAAGTCCGGCAGCCCTGTCATAAAGAATCCGCAGTTCGGAGAGGAATTGAATCTTCGCGTCAGCACTCCTGGCCTCAGCGGCAGCTGCGGCGGTCTTGGCCTGCCTAACCTTGTTCCGGGACGACCAGAGCGGCAGGGATATACCCATAGATATACCCTGGAAGTGTTCCCCTACCACCTTTTCGCTCATATATCCGACAGACAAGGACGGAAGCCTGCCGGCTTTGGCCAGTGACACCTCGGCCTTGCCCAACTCCACCTCATGACTTATGTACGAGAGCAACGGATTCTTCACTTCCGCATCGGCATACCACAATGGGAAGTCCGCAGGCATCCGAACTTCAGGAAATTCGCTCTGATCCAGATTGACAGCCTCACCACCGTTGAGCCTCTGAAGCTGAGAGATCACACCTTTACGCTCAGTAGAAAGACGCAACATATCGGCATTCACGTTCGCAAGATTAAGTTGCGCGTTATTGAGATCCGGCATATTTCCGTCACCGCTTTCCAGTCGTTTGTTCTGCGCGTCAGCAAGCGCCTTGGCATTCTCCAGCCTCGTCTCATACTCGTCAAGCAGAGAATTGTAGTAGATAATTTCGAGGCAATAGCCCTCAGCCTCAAGGAGTAGGTTCATCCGATCCGCCTTGTACCTTAGCTCTACGAGCGAGTTCTTCCGGTCGGCCACCTTTCCCTTCAAACCGGAGATGGTGGAGAAGTCAAACGTCTGTCTCACAGCGACATCCTGCCGTTTTCCGATTGAGGAAGGACTTCCCCATAGATAGTTGAAGTCAACTTCAGGATCCTCAAAAAGAAGCTCTGTCCTGTTACCCAGAATCTGTGCGTCAGAAGCCTCGCGCAAAGCCTTGAGCGTGGTGTTGTTACGCTCCACCGAGCTTAGCGTCTCCTCAATTGTCTGCGCCGGCAGTGTGGTGACTGACAGCACAACAGCTAATATTATAGATGCGAAATTTTTCATATTATTTGATTATATCGCCACTTGCGGCGGCGCTTTTTCTGTTCGTCAAGATGTACATTATCGGGATTATGAATCCGTTCAGCAAAGTGGAGGTGAAAAGACCGCCCAAAATCACAATCGCCATTGGGCTTTGGATTTCGTTACCCGGCAGACTGCCGCCAACGGCCAGCGGAATGAGGGCCAGACCCGTCGTCAGCGCCGTCATCAAGATAGGGTTCAGCCTGTCAAGAGATCCCATCCTCACGCTCTCCAATAAAGAATGCCCCTCCGCCCTAAGATCATTGTACCTGTCAATCAGCAAGATACCGTTGCGGGTCGCTATTCCGAAAAGCGAAATGAAGCCTATAATCGCAGGAATGCTCAGGACTCCTCCGGTAATCCGGATGGCGACAACTCCTCCAATCAGCGCGAGAGGGAGATTGAGCAGCACCACGATTGACTGGGTCAGATTCTTGAACTGATTGAAAAGAAGCAGGAATATCACAATCAGCGCCAGCAAAGAAGCCATCATCAGTGTGCGGGATGCTGACTGCTCGCTCTCGAACTGACCGCCGTATTCTATGTGCCAGCCTTTCGGGAGGTCAATTTTCTCGTTTATGATGTCTTGAATGTCAGTGACTACGCTACGCAAGTCACGTCCGGCCACATTCGCTGAGACCACTATCTTTCTGGACGCATTCTCTCTGTTGATAGTGTTGGGACCTGAGGAAGACGAGATTTCAGCAACGTAACTCAACGGCACTTTCCGGCCATTGGCGTCAATCATAAGATCCATAATTTTGTCCGCCGTCTGACGGCTTTCGTCATTGACTTTCAGAGTGAGGTCGAAAGCTTTGTTGCCCTCAAAAACTTGAGATACCACTTCTCCGGCAAGCAAGACGTTGACCATATCCGCGAATTGAGGAAGCGTGATACCATATTTAGCGAGGATCTCTCGTTTCGGCACGATTTTGAGTTGAGGACGCTCAACCTGCTGCTCCACATTCAGATCCTCAATTCCTTCGACCCCGCTTACGGCATCTTTGATCTGATTGCCGATCGAGAACATTTTGTTCAAGTCCGTTCCGAAAAGTTTGATGGCGATCCCTGCTCTGGTGCCCGACAACATTGCGTCAATTCTGTGGGTTATCGGAGAGCCTACTTCGATGTTCACCCCCGGAATGTCTTTCAATTTCGCTCTCAATTCAGCCACGATTTCGTCCTTTGAACGCTTGTCAAGGACGTACGGAGCCTCTATTTCCGAGACGTTGACTCCCAATGCGTGTTCGTCCAGCTCGGCTCTTCCGGTCTTGCGTCCGGTCGTCTGAATCTCAGGTATGGACAGCAATCTTTCCTCAACCATCCCTCCGATTCTGTCAGATTCCTCAAGCGAGATTCCTGGCAGGGTGCTCACATTGATTGTGAACGAACCTTCATTGAATGACGGCAGGAAACTTCTGCCCAATGTGGAGAAAACGATGAGCGCGCCAACAAACAATGCCACCGTCACTGACAGAAATGCCTTTTTGTGGCCAATAGACCAGTGTAACATTTTTGAATACACTTTCTTCAACCAAAGTGTCACCTTGGTCTCCTTATCCCTTTTCTCGGTGTTGCCCAAAAGATAGCTGCACAGCACCGGGGTAAGCGTCAAGGCCACGATCGTAGAAGCGCACAAAGCCACTATGAAAGCGATTCCGAGCGGTGCGAGCATACGTCCTTCCATACCCGAAAGGAAAAACAATGGCACAAAACTGGTGATAATGATTAGAGTGGAATTCAGGATAGGCAGACGGACCTCTTTGGAGGCTTCGAATATCACAGTCAGTTTCGGCTTGCGCTCCGCCTCAGACTTCTCCTTGTTCTCTCTCAGTCTTTTGAACACATTTTCCACATCCACAATAGCATCATCCACCAGAGAGCCTATCGCAATGGCCATTCCTCCCAGGCTCATAGTGTTGATAGTCAGGCCCATACATTTCAAGGCAAGGATTGAGGTCACTAGCGATAACGGTATGGTCACCAGTGAGATAAGTGTCGTGCGGACATTCATCAGGAAGAAGAAAAGGACTATCACCACGAAGATTCCGCCTTCAAGCAGGGATTTCTTCACGTTGTCAATCGAACTGTTGATGAATCTTTCCTGACGATAGATGTCGGTTTTCAGAACCACGTCTCCTGGCATATTGCTTTGGAGCTCGGCCAAAGTAACGTCCAGTTTCTCGGTAAGATCCAGCGTGCTGGTGTTAGGCTGCTTGGTCACGGTCAGCAGGACGGCCGGTTTGCCGCGCATCGAAGCCACTCCCATTTTTGGATTCTTGTCTCCGATTTTGATTTCGGCAATGTCTTCCAACAGAATCGGCATATCCCCCACGGTCTTCACCGCAGCTTTCCCTAAGGCGGCGACATCGTCTGTAGAAAGAACGCCTCTAATTATATATTCGTTCCCATATTCATAAAGCACTCCTCCTGACACGTTCAGGTTCATATCCCTAACCGCCTCGTCGACTTCGTTCAGCCCGACTGAGTAGTGCCTCATCTTTTCGGGGCTTAGAAGTATCTGATATTCCTTAATCTCGCCGCCAATAACCGCCACCTGCGCAACTCCTCCGGTCGAAAGGAGCCTCGGTCTGATGGTCCAGTCGGCTATCGTGCGAAGGTCTCGTAAAGAGGTGCTGTCGGAGGTCAGAGAGACGAACATCAGTTCTCCCAATATTGAGGATTGGGGGCCCAGTGTGGGATTGCCTGCCGTTGAAGGCAGTTGTTCTTTCACGGCCGAGAGTTTTTCGGACACTATCTGACGGGCCAGGTAGATGTCTGTCCCCCAGTTGAATTCCACCCAAACTATCGAAAATCCAGTTGTCGAGGATGATCTCACGCGTCTGACGTCCGAGGCACCGTTCACAGCGGTTTCCAGCGGAAACGTGACAAGTTGCTCGACTTCCTCAGGGGCCATTCCCGTGGCTTCCGTCATTATGACCACCGTAGGCGCATTGAGGTCCGGGAACACGTCCACGTCCATATTCTCGGCGGTGAAGATTCCGGCTATCATCAGCAGAAGGGCGGAAACCAGAATCAAAGGTCTGTTGTTAAGAGAGAATCTTATTATTTTGTTTAGCATAACTTATTCTCTATTAATGATTATGGCCTGAGGGGATTGCTCCTGAGGCTGCCGAGAGTCTGACTTGCGTGGCGGCCTTGGTCACGACTTCGTCTCCTTCCTTCAGGCCTCTGAGGATTTCCGTCCTTTCTCCGTTGTTTCGTCCTGTCCTGACTTCCCGTTTGAGGAAGGCGTCCGGCTCGATCTTAATGTAGACGTAGTTTATGCCTTGTTCCTCGGTCAGAGCGGTCAAGGGAACGGAAATGACGTTCTCTTTAGCTTCGGAGAGCAGATAGACTTCGGCATAGCCTCCCGGGACAATGTCACCGACGTTGTCGAATTCAAAAGTTACGGGGATATAGAAGGAGTCTTCTTGGAGCGCTTTGCCGTAGGAGAGTAGTCTTCCGTTCATTTCTGACAGTTTGTGGATCGAGTCGTCAGCGCCGGTTTTGAAGTTGGCGCTTCTGACATTCTTCAGCTGCCTGTAATAGCGCTCGGACACGTCTGCTCTGAGTTGAAGCCTTCTGTTTTGTGCGATGGTTGCGACAGGCTGACCTACCGTGACATAATCGCCTTGATTGACCAGCAGGTTTTTTAGATATCCGTTCATCGGGGATGAGACTTTCATTCCTTTTGACGTCAGGTCGCTTTCATTGTCCAGGCTCTTGGAGGCTGCGCCTATCGGCATCTTGTTTTCGGGCCATCCTTTCCCCTCGGAAGAGGTGTCTTCCTCCGCCCCTTTGTACTCGGCTTTCGCCGTTTCATACTTCAGACGAATCTGTTCAAATTCCGTTTGGGAGATGATTTTGTCTCTGACAAGGGTTTCCGCTCTCACATATTCTTTTGCCGCTGCGTCTAAAGCCAATTTTGCCTTAGCGGTTGGGTCTCCGTTCTGCAGATTCTCAGCCGATATGGCCGCAATCACGCCCCCTCTTCCTATATGTTTGCCATTGACGAGGGAACCGTCGGTAAATGATATTATGCCATCGCCGGTTGCCACAACGGTCTGTTCATCTCCTTGCGGGACAAGTATTTGGCCGC
>JBAYFJ010000108.1:0-6711 GCA_041667245.1 Bacteroidales bacterium
CCCTTATGGAGAATAGAGGACACCCGTCCGCCTCCCCGATCTCTTTCTGACTGCTGTGGATAGGCAGATCACGAATGTAATTCGCTTCGTTGACCGTAGTCTTGAACTTGATTGTCACGGCTCTGTCGTCTTTCTTGGGCAGATAGATTCCGAAACTGCCGGAAAACAATTCCTCCACGTCAAAACACTCAGGCATTTTGAACGACTCGTCTGTCTTGACGAGAGACATTATCCTGTCAAGGCTGTACACCCTGACAGCCCCTCTTTCAAGACAGAACCCGATCAGATACCAGCGTCTGTGAAATTCTTTCACGGCATAAGGCGAGACATTCAAAGACTCCGAAGTCTCCATTCTGTACTTTTTGTACTCGATGGCCACTTTCTGGTTGGATAGCATCGCGTCTATAATGACCGACAAGTACTTCTGCCCGGAAGGGATGTCCTCAATGGACACCCTCTCCGCCAATCTCTCCTTCCCGGACATGAGGGAACTGTTGACACTGAACGTGTTGACCAGCCAGCTCACCCTTTTGTCAGGGTCGGTGACATCATCTGCATAATGGATTCTGTACCTGTTAGAGCTTCTGTCGCAGTCAATGACAATTCCGAACACCTTCTCAATCACCTCTCTGTGATTGTTGAAAGACCTTCTCGGATATGCCTCCCCGAAATCGTCGGCACAGCTGCTCCTGCCCCATTTGTCTGACAACTCGCCAAAGGTAAGACCCTTTTCTCCGGCCTGAATGAAAGTCTGGATAAGCCAGACGTATTTGTTCAATTGATCAGCTATCATATCTTAGGAAATCTTGCTGTAATCTTTCTTGGCCTTGTACTTGTCTTTCCTCAATTCTCTTGCGAGAACATCATTCTCAGGAGACAGAAGCAGCGGGTCCTTGTCCAGAACGCTGACTGCATAAGCTCTTGCGTCACTGAGGATTATCCCGTCTTTGGCGAGAGACGCAATCTTGAGGTCTATAGGAAGGCCGCTCTGCTGGGTGCCTTCAATGTCCCCCGGACCCCTAAGTTTCATATCTTCTTCCGCAAGGTCGAATCCGTTCTCGGTGGAGCACAGAAGATCAATCCTTTTCTGAGACTCCCTGCTGATTTTGGTCCCTTTCATAAGAATGCAAAACGACTTCTCACTGCCTCTGCCCACTCTTCCGCGCAACTGGTGCAACTGGCTTAGCCCGAAGCGCTCCGAACTCTCGATCACCATCACTGAAGCGTTAGGCACGTCCACACCCACTTCAATCACTGTAGTGGAGACGAGAATGTCGGCGAATCCTTTGACGAAAGCCTGCATGTTTATCTCCTTCAGATCGTTAGGCTGCTGCCCGTGCACAATCGCAACCTTGTAGGGAGGGTTTGGAAAGGCCTGAGTCACTTCAAGATAGCCTCTCTCAAGATTCTGGTAGTCCAGTTTCTCACTTTCGAAAATAAGAGGGTACACAATGAAAATCTGACGTCCGGCTTTGATCTGGGCCTTCATAAACGAGTAAAGATCGCTGCGTTTTCTCTCCGTGGCCTGAATCGTCCGGATGGGCTTTCTTCCAGGAGGCATCTCGTCAATGACGGAGACATCCAGATCCCCGTAAAGAGTCATAGCAAGAGTGCGGGGGATAGGAGTAGCGGTCATAACGAGAATATGAGGCGGCATTCCGCAAGACGACTTGCCCCATAGTTTTGCCCTCTGATCGACCCCGAATCTGTGCTGTTCGTCGATTATGGCGATTCCGAGATTTCGGAACTTGACATCATCCTCGATCAGAGCGTGAGTGCCGATGATCAGACCGATGCTGCCGTCCTCAAGACCGGAGTGAATGTCCGTTCTCTCCGATTTCCTGCTGCTTCCCGTGAGCAGAGCCACCTTGACGGAGGTCGAAGAGAGATATTTCTGTATATTGGCGAAATGCTGCTGAGCCAAGACCTCGGTAGGGGCCATAAGCGCTGCCTGAAAACCGTTGCCCACGGCCAGCAGAGCCGAAAGCACCGCCACCATAGTCTTTCCAGAGCCGACATCACCTTGAAGCAGCCTGTTCATCTGGTGACCGCTCATCATATCCGAGCGTATCTCCTTGATGACTCTTTTCTGCGCTCCCGTAAGCTGGTAGGGGAGAGAGTTGAAGCAAGCGTTGAAATCAGGGCCGACCTTGGTCATCATAATTCCTTTCTCATTGCTTGTCCTGACACTCTTCTGCTTCAGCAGGGATAGTTCCAGACAGAAAAGCTCCTCGAATTTGAGCCTGTAGACCGCTTTTGCGAGAGAAGCCTGATCATCCGGAAAATGAATCTTCTTCAAAGCGTAAGGAAGAGACACGAGCCCTTTTTCTCTGACTATGTAGTCGGGAAGCGTCTCCCGCACTTCCGGCAGGGCTTTTTCCAATGCCGTTGACATAAGTCTGTTCATCACCTTGGCGGTGACACCGGAACTCTTGAGCCTCTCTGTTGAAGTGTAGATTCCGGTCATAACCCCTTTGTCGGCGGCGTTTTGGACAGTAGCTCCTCCGGGGGACACTGGATTGTCAATCTCAGGATGAACCAAATTGATTCTTCCGTTGAAAACGCTCGGTTTTCCGAAAAACAGAAAAGTGGAACCGGCCACAAGTTTCTTGCTTAGAAACTTTATGCCTTTGAAAAACACCAGCTCGATTTCCCCGCTTCCGTCATCCACCATTACGCTTAGTCTCTTCCGATCTTCTGAAACGGAACTGACCTTCGCCTGAATCTGTACGAACTGCATATCAGGAGTGATCTCGGCAATTTTCTGAATCTCGCTCCTGTCTATGTATCTGAAAGGATAGAACCGCAGCAGATCCTCCACTGTGTCCAGACCGAGCTCATTCTTCATAAGCAAGGCCCTTTTGGGCCCTACCCCGGGAAGAAACTGTATGTCTGATTCCAGTGCGCTCTGATACATTCTATGCTATCTGATTCCTGCCGGATTTGTCGTAGTAACGCGAGCCTCTTCTTGTGTCCAACTCTCTTTCAGGCATTTTACCTGCCATAAGAGCATCATAATCCTTTCTGCTGTTGTAGATGTCTATGGCATCGTAAATCGCCTCCATCATCGATCTCGGATCAGCCAGATCCCTTCCGGCCATCTCGTAAGCCGTGCCGTGGTCAGGAGAAGTCCTCACTATAGGAAGCCCTGAAGTGAAGTTCACTCCGTTCTCGAAAGACAAAGCCTTGAACGGCTCCAGACCCTGATCGTGATACATAGCGAGAGTCGCGTCGAAACGGGAATAATTGCCCAGACCGAAGAATCCGTCCGGAGAGTACGGGCCGAAAGCGAGTATGCCCTGATCGCTTGCCGCCTTCACAGCAGGTAGAATGATGCTCTGCTCCTCGTCTCCGAGAAGACCTCCGTCTCCGCAGTGAGGATTCAGACCCAGAACCGCAATCTTAGGCTCATCAATGCCGAAATCCCTTTGAAGCGACTTCTTCATCAACTGCAATTTCTTGAGTATCAAATCTGTGGATATACTTGCGGACACGTCCTTAAGAGGAATGTGGCCGGTTACCACGCCCACCTTCATCTGCGGGCTTATCATAAACATCCCCACTTCAGGAACGTTGAATTCTTTCTGGAGGTACTCAGTGTGCCCGGTGTAGCCGAACCCCTCGTTCACCATAGCTCTTTTGTTGATCGGAGCTGTCACCAGAACGTCAATTGCGCCTGCTTTGATGTCTCTAACAGCGCACTCAAGAGATTGAATCGCAGATTTTGCGGACTCCGGAGTGGCCTGTCCCGGCTCAACGAACACGTTGTCAGGCAGGCAGTTGACTATGTTGACTTTGTTGGGCTTCGCATCTTGGGCGGAGGTGATCACGTAAGTGTCCATCTGCTCTATGTTGTGGATCAGTTTTCTGTAGAACCCGAAAATCTTTGACGAGCCGTAAATGACCGGCGTGAAAGAATCGAGAGCCCTCGGGTCGCTCAACGCCTTGATGATGACCTCGTAACCTATGCCGTTGCCGTCACCTTGAGTGATCCCGACGATTAATTTTTTATTTGTCATATATTCAGATTTAATGAAGTGTCGTTATTATATCCGGTGTCTTCCGGCAGTGTGACTCCTCTTGCAACCGCACCTGCTCCTGCAGCCACTGCGAGAGCATCGCATCTCTCGTTCTCAGGATGTCCTGCGTGCCCCTTGAGCCAATGGAAAGTCACGTTGTGACAGTTGTAGATGTTCAAAAACCTCTCCCACAAATCCACGTTCTTGACTTTGGCGAAACCCTTGAGCTTCCATTTTTCCAGCCATTTCTCATTCACCGCCTTGACAACGTAAGAAGAATCGCTGAACACTTCCACGTCAGCGTTTTTCCATTTTATCGACTCCAGGCCGAGGATTACTGCAAGAAGCTCCATCCTGTTGTTGGTCGTCCGCGCGAAACCTCCCGATATCTCCTTCTCCCTTCCATCGCATTTGAGGACTATTCCAAAACCGCCGGGCCCCGGATTTCCGCTTGATGCCCCGTCAGTGTAAAGAAAGATGGTCGGTCTCTTGTTTTTACAATCTGTCATATTGCAAATATAACCAAAACAAACAAAGAATCGCCGATTTTATTGCGATTCTTGAATATTTGAATTATTCCTTTTTAGTAATTAATTTTGCAAAGCAGATTAAATCACAATGTTCGGATTTTTCAACAACAGAAAATCACTTTTGGAAAGCGGGCTTCTTAGAGGAGCCGCTGACAACCATTCCCACATATTGTTCGGAGTAGATGACGGGGTCGCAAAGGAAGAAGAGTCTCTTGCGATACTTGAGTACCTTGAGTCAGAAGGACTTAAGACTCTATGGCTGACTCCTCACGTAATGGATGACGTCCCTAATGCTACGGATTTCCTCAGAACCCGTTTCTCGCTTCTAAAGCAAGCGTACAATGGGACTGTAGACCTAAGGCTATCTTCGGAGAATATGATGGACAGATTGTACCGTGAGCGTCTCAGGAACAGGGATTTCCTCCTTCACTCAGATGACAGAATCCTAATCGAGACCTCTACTTGGGCCCCTCCTATGGATTTCGACGACCTCATCGACCTGACAATGAAAATGGGTTACAGACCTATTCTCGCGCATCCCGAAAGGTACACCTATATGGAAGAGTCCGATTACCGGGCGCTCCATGACAAAGGTGTCCTCTTTCAGTTGAACATTCCTTCAATAGTGGGCGTGTACGGGGAGGCGGTTGAGTCCAAAGCCCTTTCTATGCTGGAAAAAGGCTGGTATTCTATGGTCGGTTCCGACTGTCACCGGCTCAGATCCATTCAGGGACAATTCAGCAGCAAGATTCTTAAAGAAGAGGTCATCGGAAAGCTCGACAGTCTGTTCCATAGCGCGGAAGAAGAATAGGAGACTAATTTATGAATATATTGATAATAGGCGCTAACGGTCAGTTAGGCAACGAGATGAGGAACGTGTCCGAGAAGTCCTCTGACCACTACGTCTTCACTGATGTCACTGAGGCGGAAGGGCTTGAAACTCTCAATCTTGACATAACTGACTCTGCCGCGGTGGAAAAAACAGTTTTGGATCTCTCTGTCAATGTTATCGTCAATTGCGCCGCTTTTACAAATGTGGATGCTGCAGAGGACGATTTTCAGTTGGCGGACAAACTCAACCGCGCCGCTGTAGGGAATCTTGCATCGGCTGCTGAGAAGTCAGGAGCTGCTCTCATCCAGATTTCCACGGATTATGTTTTTGACGGAAGCGGGAACGTGCCCTACGATGAGACAAGTCAGCCTTCTCCGACCAGTGTTTACGGGAGTACCAAGCTGGCCGGCGAGAAAGCTCTCGAAGAGTCCGGCTGCGACTACATCATAATCAGGACAGCTTGGCTCTACTCTCCTTACGGGAAGAATTTCGTGAAAACTATGCGGCAACTGACAAGGGAGAAAGATAGTCTGAGGGTGGTCGTGGACCAGGTCGGGACTCCGACTTATGCCGCTGACCTCGCCGCCGTGATTTACGGGATCATTTCCTCACGCCAATTTCATAAGAGGGGCGTGTACCATTATAGTAATGAGGGTGCCGTGTCATGGTTTGATTTCGCTCAGGCTATCTGCGAGTTGTCAGGCAACGAATGTGACATCATGCCTTGTCTTAGCGGTGAATTTCCTTCAAAGGTCAGGCGGCCTAACTATTCGGTCCTTGACAAAACGAAAATTAAGAAAGTGTTCGGGATAACCATTCCATACTGGAGAGATTCTCTTGAGAAATGTCTAAAAAGAATGTAATATGAAAGGTATAGTGCTTGCCGGCGGCAGCGGGACCAGACTCTATCCGATAACAAAAGGAGTCAGCAAACAACTTCTGCCTGTTTTTGACAAGCCGATGATTTACTATCCCATATCCGTTCTTATGCTTGCCGGAATCAGGGATATTCTCATAATCTCCACACCCGCGGACCTGCCTTCGTTCAAAAGACTTCTCGGGAGCGGTGAGGATTTCGGAGTGAGGTTCTCATACGCCCCGCAGCCTTCGCCCGATGGTTTGGCCCAGGCATTCATCATTGGTGAGGATTTCATCGGAAGTGATTGTGTGTGCCTTGTACTCGGTGACAACATATTCCATGGCAATGGGTTCACCCCTATGCTTAATGACGCCGTCCGTGAGGCAGAGGAAAAGAAAACGGCCACTGTCTTCGGCTATTGGGTGGGCGATCCTCAGAGGTACGGGGTGGCGGAGTTTGACAAAACGGGCA
>JBAYFJ010000109.1:0-6536 GCA_041667245.1 Bacteroidales bacterium
ACACAGTCGGAAATCATCCCGTTGCCATTTGTGAACTGTCTCCAGCGTCTGCTCCCTACATTCACGCAGAAAATGCCCTGACCGTTGGAGGCGATCCAGATGTGTCCGTCGCCGTCTTTGCAGATGTTGAACACGAACGCTTTGTCGAACGGGGAAGGCTTGCCGAGCCATCCCGCAAGGGTCATAAACTTGCCGGAAGGAGATTCCACATACACGCCGGTTCTGGAGCCGATCCAGAGATTGCCTTCCGAGTCCTCGCATTGCGCTATCACACAATTGTCCACGAGTTTGGGCTCAGAGAAGTTGTTCAGTTGGGTAACTTCTCCTTTGGCCTCGTCATAGACAATGATTCCGGCATTCTGTGTTCCGAAATACATCTTCCCGTTTGTGGAACGGCGGATTATGGAATTGACGGTGGATGTGTACGGAAATGCGACTTTGCTCGCATCGCTATGATAGTCAGTGATTTTCCCTGTGTTGATGTCATATCTGATTATTCCGAAGTCAAGCAAACCGAACCAATATTCCCCGTTCCCGAGGTTGTACATACTCCTGACTGAACTGGTGTTGTACCGTCTCCTGATAGGCTCAAGACGATAGGTCTCGAATTTGTTGACATTGGTCACCGCCTTGCAGACTCCGCCGCCGAGCATCCCTATCCACATCATTCCGTCGCGAGACTGAAGAATGGAGTTCACCTCATTGAACGGCAAGTCTCCGTAATTTGCTCCGGGAAGAAAATTTTGGAAGGAATGAGGGTCTTTGACATCATACAGCACACTGACTCCGCTTCGGCTTCCAACCCATATAGTGTTCTGTTCCACATCCTGCTCAATGTCGTAGATAATGTCGTCCAGCAGAGAAAGAGGATTGCCGCTCTCGTGCCTGAAAAGATCATATTCCGGATTGGCTAACGAATAAGGAAGCCTCAATCTGGCGAGTCCGGCTCCCCAGGTGCCGACCCAGATGTCCCCGGAAGCGTCTTTTGCCAAAGTGTGCGCTCTCAAAAGCACCGGGTCGGTGAAACGGGACGTTTCCCCATTGTCTATCCTGAGTCTGAAAAGGCCTTGGTCGAATGCCGCAACCCACAAATAATTGCCGTCCTGGCTTCCAACGATGGAAGTTATGGCGGTGATCGGTTTTGAGGAAATGGAGTTTAAAGGAATCTGACGGAAAGACTTCTTGGAGGGGTCCTTGCGAAAGAGTCCTTTGTCACCGCCTACCCACATTCCCCCGTTGCTTTCGCAGATGATTGAGGTGACGTTGCAGTCGCCCAATGTGGGAAAGACGTCTGCGTTGATGATTCCGGTCTTTTTGTCGAGACGGAAGATTCCGCGTTCTGTACCGACCCAGAGAATTTTGTCAGCATCTTCGGCAAGTACGTTGACGAAGGTGTTGAACTGACCTCCCACAGCGTCTTTGACTCCATAGTTTACGAAATCATAGCCGTCATATCTGGATAGCCCATTGTAGGTAGGAATCCAGATGTAGCCGTCCGAGTCTTGGTACAGTTTGCGGACTTCGGGCGAAGGGAGCAAGTCCGAAGGGAGAGAGAGGAACTGAACGTTCGAGAATTCTCCGTCGGCGAAGGCGGGAAGTCCCTGGATTGCGAACAGACACAGAAAAAGGAGTCGATATATGGCACTATGGTTCATATTCTATTTCGTTAACCTCACAAATATAATCTAAATCGCCGTATTTTTTAAATGAATATCCGCATACCAAAGAGTATATGTAATTTATGACGTCGCCTTTTGCGTTATGGTGGCGTGGTGCGTTCAGTTACGCACCTGCCGACCAAAACTGTAGCGCTCTCAAATCATTTACTGCGAGCGCGGTGTCCCTGTTCCGATTTTAGAAATGGCAAAACAAGGGTAACGCTGTGCCAATCCGCATTGTGCGCTCTGTGTGGCACTTTCGTGTGCGCTACCCTAAGGACGAGTGGAACAAAATAATGAGAACTGATGATGTTGTCTTGGATTGTCCCACGTAGGTGATAATAAGACTATAGCTAAAAAATTAAGACAATTTTAGTGTCAATTGTTTGATTCCTGCACCGTCGCCGCACAGTCGCTGTCAAGCGACCGCTGACGAATGTCAGCGCATCGCCCTCGGGGGCAGCCAGCTTTGCTGGCGGGGGACAAGATGTAGGTCTGACAAATCAGATGTCGCAATCCAAGACCTGATGCAATCAGGGTTGCGGCGACTGCAATCAAGACGCAGCGAGCACTGTTGAAGGCTCGCTTGCGCTTGATTGCTGCTTCCGAGTAAAAAGGGCATTAACTCTTTGACACGCAGAATGCACCAGTGGCCGTTTTGCTGTCAAAGGTGCGGGACAAATTTCGGGCAAAGTGCCACTGAAAGCGCTGGTTGCCGATTTTGGAAAAACAGCCGCTACCCTTTGACAGATAGAATGCACCAGTGGCCGTTTTGCTGTCAAAGGTGTCTGAGAGAAAATCTATGGGAAGGCAAATGAAAGAGTGCGATTTTTGGGCAAAGCGTCTCAAGGCGTAGTGTGGCATTTTGAAATGCAAGTTGACATTGAAAAAGGCATTGCTTTCATTTGGTGTAAAACTGCGGATAATCATACAGTTTTGTTGATCACGGAGAACCTTTCAGGTAATTTGTAAACCATAAGATCGGAGAAAAAGTGATAATTTTGTACATAAAACTAATTATATGACCACAGCTTTTTTCAACAAAACCATCATTCCGTGCGCAGCCGCTCTGCTGCTCGCTTTCACCGCACAAGCCTCAGACAAGCTAAGTCTCAAATCCGTTGATCCGCTGACGAAAGTACTATCGACAGAGACCGATTTTCCGAACGCCGATTTGATTGAGGTTGCAAGAGGAGAAAACGCAGTTTTGCAGATAATAGTGACCTCAACCGGCCCAGTGTCCAATCTTTCTCCTTCAATCAAGGGAACGGAAGACTTGGGTAAGCCGTCTTTAGGATGGCTCGGGGAAGTCAAATCCTCCTACCGCTACACTCCCGCGGCACCCGATGCTCTGGAATCGGAATCCGGAAACTACCCTGACCCCATCATATACGACACTTTAGTCAATCTCACAAGCGGCAAATCAGCCATCCTTTGGATTGACATTGCCGTGCCGGGGAACGCAGAAGCAGGGACGCGAGAATGCGAAGTCAAAATCACCGGACTTTCAAACGGCAGAAAGGTCAGCTCCGTGAAAACCTTCAAACTGCACGTCTACGATGTCACTTTGCCTGATCAGTCCCTTTTAGTAACCAACTGGTACTTTCCGGAAAAATTCACATATATGAATCACGGTCAGGCAGTCCCCGATGACTCTCCTGTTTATTGGAAATGTTATGAGGCACTTGTCAGAACGGCGTCCGAATTCGGACAAAATGTCTGGCTTCTGAACGAGAGCGGGACCCCCGTACTCTCAAAAGACGGAAAAATCGGTTTCGACTTCTCCCGTATGGACAAGAGCATAGACTTCCTGCTCTCCCACGTGAATGTGAAACTACTGGAAGCCAATCACATAGCCAAGCGTTCCGACAACAAGTGGACAGACCCGTTTTGGGTAAGCGTGCCCGTTTTCGACGATAATGGAAAGCTTGGCAACGTCAGAGTGCCTTTCACTGATAAAAGAGCTAAAGACTACATAAATGCCTATTTTCCGGCTCTTGAGGCACATCTCCAATCCAAGAAACTGGCAGACGGAAGGACTTGGCTCGACATCTACACGCAGCACATCGCAGACGAGCCTATCAATCAGAATCTGGAATCTTGGGAAGGAATCGCGAGGCTTGTCAAAGCAGCCGCCCCTAAGATCAAAATCATAGAGGCCTACAGATCAGACACCTACGATCAATCCCTCATAGACATTCTCGTGCCCCAGCTTGACGAACTGGCTTGGGACACCTACCGAGACATACCTAAGGGACTCAGGTGCTGGTTCTACACTTGTATGTACCCGAGAGGCAATTTCGCCAACCGCTATGTCACTCTTCCGCTAATCAAGACGAGACTTCTTCACTGGATCAATTACAAATACGACTCCCCCGGCTACCTGCATTGGGGCTTCAATTTCTGGGGCGAGGGCGGTGACCCTTACGGCGACG
This sequence comes from Bacteroidales bacterium, assembly GCA_041667245.1. Taxonomy (GTDB): domain Bacteria; phylum Bacteroidota; class Bacteroidia; order Bacteroidales; family UBA932; genus Cryptobacteroides. Next base: position 4,094 of record JBAYFJ010000109.1, read on the forward strand.
TTTCCGTTCCGGCTAACGAATGGCCCGGAGGAGACTCCCATATTGTTTATCCCGGCTATCTAAAAGTATATCCATCAATCAGATTGTCTGCAATGAGAGACGGAATCCGAGACTACGAACTACTGAAAATGGTGGCGGCGGTCAACACCGACAAAGCCAAGGAGTTTGCGGGCCGCCTTATTCTGGATTTTGACAGATACGACACTTCAGTCGCCACTCTCAGGCAGACTCGCCGCGAGATGCTGGAACTGCTGGAATCACACAGCGAAAGCGGCATAATTGGAGAGCCTTCGATAATCCCGAAACCGGTGTCAGCTGAATATAGTTCCGACCATCTGACCGGCAAAAACGCTGAGAAAGCCGTCAAAGAGACAATCAAAAAGTCACTGCTCAAAGATCTGGGCAAAGAAGGCTACAGACTGAGCGTGTCGAAAAAAGGAATACGCACCGAAGCGGCTACCGAGGCCGGACTGTTCTATGCGAAACAGACTCTCAAGCAGCTCAGAGACACCGAGGGTTACCGCTGCGCCGAGATAAAAGACTATCCGAGATTCAGCTACAGAGGCATCCACGTGGACGTGTCCAGGCATTTCTTCGCAAAGGAGGAGATTATGAAAATCCTTGACGAAATGGCCTACTACAAAATGAACAATTTCCATCTGCATCTGACCGACAACGGCGGGTGGAGAATTCAGATTGACAAATACCCTAAGTTGACGGAACTCGGGGCCTACAGAGTGATGAAAGATTGGGACGGATGGTGGAAGATGCCACAAAGACTGTTCTGCACCAACGACACTCCCGGCGCCTACGGAGGCTTCTACACCAAAGACGACATCAGAGAAATAGTCAGATATGCCGAAGACAGACACATCAACGTCATTCCGGAAATCGAGTTCCCGGCACACTCGGACGCCGTTTTCGTAGGCTATCCGGAATTGTCATGCGAGAAAGAGCAGTATGGCTCGGGAGAATTCTGTATGTCCAATCCGAGGGTCTATCAGTTTGCCTACGATGTGCTTGACGAGGTGATGGAACTTTTCCCGTCCAAAGTAATCCACATCGGAGGGGACGAGGCACGCCACAAATTCAAATGCTCGGACTGTCTCGCTCTTATGAAAAAAGAGGGAATGCAGTCTTACGATGAGCTTCAGAGATATATGATCGCCAAATTGCAGAAATATCTCAATGACCACGGCCGCGACATGGGCGGATGGGACGAAATCGTGAACAATGAGGATTTGTCGGAAGGAACAGTGTCCTACACGTACAGAGGCCAGAAAAACGGCATCAGGTCAGCAAACAGAGGCGTGAAGACCGTGTTCACCCCGGGTGAGATCCTCTATTTCGACTGGTACACCGCAATGCCATCTAAAGAGCCTAAGGCAATGTGGGGCTACTCCCCTCTCAAAAAGATGCACTCCTTCGATCCGCTTCCTGTCAGCAAAGAGAGGGCTGCCGCAAACGAGATGCTTGTGGACAACAGATTCGTGGACAAGGACAGCGTGAAATTCATAAGCCCGGAGAATGCTGAATACGTGATAGGGGTTCAGGGCTGCGCTTGGTCGGAATATATATCCAGCGACGAACATCTTGAGTATATGATGTTCCCAAGGCTGTTGGCAATTTCAGAACTTGGATGGACAGAGGAAGGGCAATCCGAATGGAGCGACTTCAAGGAAAGGGTGAATGAGCAGATTCCTGGTCTGAGGGCTCGCGGCATACGGGCTTACGACTTGCACGATGCCCCTCGCATTACCACAATTGCGCCAAACACCAAAGAAAGCATAGTCACAATAGAATCCGAGAGGACTGACGTTGAAATAAGATACACTTTGGACGGAAGCGAGCCGTTGTCAACTTCATCCTCGTACCAAGGTCCGTTCTCAGTAAAGAATGCCGCCACGATAAAGGCTGCCGCTTTCAAGAATGGGAACAAGGTGAGCTACACCAAAGAATTCAAAGTGACTTTAGGTCAAGATCAACCGGATTATTACAAAAACACCGACAATGAATAACATACTTAGGACCGCCGCCTTTGCGGCTCTGGCAATGGCTACCGTCATTTCCTGTTCTGACAAAAAATGGAAAAGCTCCGATAAAGAGCAGTTCAATCTGATTACCCAGAAAAACGGCAGGACTCTCGGCTACAGCAAGGAGTCAGGAATCAGCATCATAGAGCAAGACGGCTACGCATTCAAGGACCTTGACAAAAACGGGCTGCTCGATCCGTACGAGGACTGGAGACTTCCCTCTGATGAGAGGGCTAAGGATCTCGCTTCCAAACTGAGTACTGAAGAAATAGCCGGGCTTATGCTTTACAGCATTCACCAGGCAGTGCCAAACGACTCCGTGGGATTCTGGTCGTCAACCTACAACGGGACAACTCTGGACAGGAGCAAACTTCCTCATTCGGCCGTCTCGGACAGACAGAAGGATTTCA
>JBAYFJ010000110.1:0-6521 GCA_041667245.1 Bacteroidales bacterium
GCCGGGATGACTTCAGACGGATCATTGTCCCCCAGCGGAGACGGTATAAGCAACAATTTTCCTTTATCAGACATTATTCAATTTTTAAAACCACATTATCTTCTTTCTTGCCGGCGCTCTTCTGCTGCGCCGCCTCTTTCTCCGCCTTCGTGGAAAACAGGTTCTTCAGGAATTGAGAATACGTGAAGAATTCCTGCTGGTAGCCGATGCCTATTCCGTTACGCTGAGTGTTGTCCAGGTAATTGGTGTACGCATCGGCGGAATGGGAGAACAGGTTGAGCCTCAGACGGCCCTGCTTGTCGATTTTGACCTCTATATCAAGATCGCCCACGAAGTCCTGACTGCTCTCCGAAGTGTTGTACTGCCGGTTGCCGATGGTTCCGTTCACAATAATCTTGTTGTTGAACAGCTGAGTGGACAAAGCCACGTCGAAAATGTCGTTCCCCCTTGTCGTGGACTCATAATTCAGACCGAGGTCAAGCGGAATGCCAAGTTTCTGGAATATGTTGTTGAGTTGATCGGACATAATGTCGGCCACGTTGGAATAAAGCATATAAGAAGAGTTGTTCGTCACGCCAGACTCCTCCGAAGGCAGGAAACTGTTGGAAATCAGAAGCGAAAGCAACTGTCTCTGTACCTTGTCGTCAGTGTTCAGAGCGCTCTCTACCCTCGATTTTGTCGTAGGGTCAAGGTCGTCTATGTCTATCGAGAACTTCAGTCTCGGATTTTTCAGCTTGTCAGTGACTGAAATACCGCAATTCACTGTCTTTCTGGTGGATACTGAAGAAGTGTCGGCAATAAGCGATGAGAGGGAGGTCTTAGCCGTGTACACGCCGTTCACATTCAGGTCGCTCTCCATAATGTCGCCGTTGAAATTGATCTTGCTCCCTTCTTTCAGAAGAAAATCACGTTTCGCAATGTTCATTGCGTTGAAGTGGAAATTGCCGTTCTGAATGGTGTAATCCCCGGTGATAGCGAATATGTCCCTGCTCGGTCTGATGTTCAGATTAATCATCCCCGATCCTCTGGCGTTGATCACGTTGGAAGCGTCCTTGTCAAGTTCAATCACTCCCTCAATCGAAGGCGTGACATTTACGGATAGCTTTACAATCATATCGTTAGCCTTGTCACTTGTCGTTGTGGACTTCTTGATCATCTCGTCATAAGGGTCGATAAAGACCTCCTTCTCCGGAACGTAGAAAGTCAGCAGATCCGATTTGGCCGCGTTGCTGCCTGCGCCGAGAGGAATGTGGAAATTGCCATCCTTGTCGGTCGTAGCATTAATGTTCAGAGTGATGGCGTCAAGCGGCCCCGTGATTGCGATGTCCCCGCTCGCGAACACGTTGCCAAAGAACGATTCATTCATTCTTGGAGTTGTGTTGAGGCATTCAAGATTGTTGAAAGTGATTTTCGTACCGAGTCTGATGTCTTTGAAGCCTGAGAATGAAAGCCCGCCGCTGACAATGCCTGTGCCGCTGCCCGAGTCTTTCAGGGCTATGTTGTCGAACGTTATGCCGTCCTGCGTCAGACTGAAAGGCCCGTCTATGTCGTAGGCCACGTTGGTGAAGGCAAGTCTCATACGAGAGTTCTCGAACCTTGTACCGCTGCTGCTCATTCTGATGTCATTGACATTCCCCTCGGCCTTGATCTCTCCGGAAAGACTTCCCGACATCTCGCTGAAAAGCGAGGAAAAGATAGGGGAGACATAGCCCAAGTCCATTTTATCTAACTTTGCCGTAGCGCTTATTTCCTTTTTGGATGGAGAGTAGCCGGCCTTCAAATCAATGGCCCTTTGTTCTCCGATACGCTCACTCAGGGCTATGTCGAATTTCTTGTCATCCTTGTCCCACACGCTTGCTATCCTGATTGTGCCGGCAGGTCTGCCTGCAATGCTCGCCGAGTCGCAAATCAGATTAGCCAAAAGCCCCGGCTCATCTTTGGTCGGAGAGATGACGAAAGCCTTTCCGTTGGCCAGACCGTGGATTCCTAAATCAGTCCTCATCAAACTGTTGGCTATGCTCACATCGAACTGGTGCAGATTGACGCTAAGGGTGTCCGTGTTATCGGAAGACCAGCCTCCGTCCACTTTGAGCGACTGCTCGCCGCAAGAGGCCAGAAAATCTTCTACCTTGAGACTCTTGCCGCAGAGACGGAACTGAGACGGCTTCAGACGCCATCTTTCTCCCTTATAGGTCAGTTCCGACTCTTTCAGAGACGTCGACCACACCAAGCTGTCATTGGAATTTCTCGAAAGAGCGCAGTCCAAAGCAATTTTTCCCTCATCCCGTGGCGTGTTCTTGTTGTCGAAATAGAAGCCCAGATCAATCAGATTGTCGTCAGCCCTAAGATTCAGACAACTGTTGCAGAACATAAAAGAAGCCAAGTCAATCTCGCTGCCGCAGAGATTCCCGGAAAGTGCCCCGCTCTGATTGCTCACATTCAGAGAAAGATCCTTGATGTATTGCTCTTTATAGGCAATCCTCTGAGAGGTCAAGCCCCCTTCCAGAATCCCGTCGGGAGTTATCTTGCACTTGATTTGAGTGTTGTCCGCCACGTACAGACCAGGCAACACGAACGACAGAAGGTTCTTTGTGTCTCGGAGACTGAAATTCAGGCTGAAATTGTCGCCCTTCCATTCGTACGCAGGGTTTTTGAACAGTTTCGGAAGTTCTTTCTTGAGGGTGATGTCCTTGATGACTCCGAACACAGAGCCGAAAGGCTTAGACCCGACGAAAGCCCCTTCAATGAATGAGGACTCCAGACGTATCCTGTGGACATTGTCATTGGAATGTGAACCGATGTAGATGTCTCCGAGACTGTGCCGTCCCTGATCGTTTTCCAGAACTAAATCCATAATGTCCATATTGCCAATCACGTCTTCCTTGCTGACGACTGTGTAGTCCGCGTTGATCTCGGCCGACATCTTTGATGTGCCTCTTTTGTCGAGATTCAGAGCGTAGAGGTCGGCATAGCCGATGTTGGCGTAAAAGACATATCGGGCATTGTTGGTCTTGCGAGATAGATTGAATATCCCCTGGAACAAGAAGCTCAGATTTGGGTCGTCGGCAATGATCTTTCCGTCGAAAGAGTTGTTGGAGAAACAGCCTGCCGCCGCAATGTCGCGGTACTCGTAGCCCAGAATGTCAGCCTTGTCCACAATCAGCGAGTCTATCTTCAGACTCGGTCCGCCTTTGCCCAAAGTGGCCCCCAATGACGTGTGGAACGAACATTCCTTGACAATCTTGTTGTTGATTATGTGTCCGATGTTAAGGTTGTCAGCATTTATGTCCCCGTTTATGGTGATGTCTCTGGTCGGGTCGATGAGATTCCTCAAGTCGAGAACCGCGTCGATTCTGCTATTGTTGGAAGACAGCGCCCCGTCAATAGACAATCTGTTTAGTGGCCCGTTGCCTTTGCCCGTGAAGTAGAACCGGTCACCGGCGGCGAACCTGCTTATGTCCGCTTTTGATTCGGAAGACCACAATCGGATGAATTTTCCTATTCCGTCAGTAGTGAATTCCAGCCCTTCGACCTGAAAATCGGTGAACATTCCCTGCGCGTCCGGAAGACCGGTCAGGCGTCCGCTGATTTTCCCGCTTATCCCGCTTGTGGCCTCGATGAATGAGAGGCTTTTCAGCTCTAAGTCGTTGACATATCCGTTAACCCTGCCTCTCAGCCTTGCCCTGAGCGTGTTGTCTTTCAGCGCGGGGGCGAAGAACGCGATCGTCCTTGCGTCCGCGAGACTCGGGGATATGGTTCCGCTCATCCTCACCTCGGAGATGTACTCCTTGAATGACTTGGTGTTGTGGTAGGTCATTCTGTACTCCGGTATAGTGAAAGTGGAATAATCGTCTTTGAACTTAAGGTCTTCGATAATGGTCTTTCCATTCCCTACTTTTGCTTTGCCGATGATTTCGTGGCAGTTGAGGCCGCTCTTCTCCCTGAACGAGAGATGGTCGGCGATTCCGGACATCACCCCGTCTCTGAGTTTGAGATTTCTGCCTTCGATGTTGATGTCCCGCACATCCATATCGTTCCAGTCTATCCCGAACTCCTTGGCCGGCTCGCCTTCAATTTTGTACCTGATTTTCCTTTTGTAATTGACGAATCGGAATCTGAAATCGCGCAGCTCTACTTTGGCGATGTCGAAGACAGTGCCTTTGCTCTTCTTGTCGTTATTGCTCTTGAAGCGTAACACCCGTTTCAAGTTGGAAGAGTCCGGCTCGTTGGTGAAAACGAAGATTCCGTTCTTCACGCTCGCTCTGCGGATGTGGATCCCGCTATTTGAAAGCAATTCTTTAAGCGAAAAGCGCGCAGTCAGGTACTCGGCTTTAAAAAAAGTGTCAAGGGGCTGTGCCTCAGGAAGTTCTGGGCAGGTGAACGGTGTTCTGTCAGTGACCGCGACGTCTTTGAGAGCTATCGCGGAGAAAGGTTTTAGTCTGACCGAAGTGAAAGAAACGTCAGCGTTGATGCTTTCTTTCATCGACGACACCACTTTCCGGGCTATGAAAGTCTGGACGGCCGAGGTCTGAACCGCGACAAGCAGCGCTGCGATGATTATCAGCAGCGCCGCTACCATATATGCCGTTATTTTGAAAGCTTTACGCATCTTTGTGCAAATACTTACAAAAGTAGTAAATAATTCCGGTTTAATATTGCTAACTTTGCACCTTAATTAAAGTACTCATGATTCGCAATTCGCTTGCGGAATTATAAATAAGTTATTTGATATGTCTGATATTGTTCTTGGGATTGAGTCATCTTGCGATGACACTTCGGCGGCGGTGATTAGGGACGGCTATCTTCTGTCCAATGTGATAGCCAGTCAGGATGTGCACAAGGCTTACGGCGGCGTGGTTCCCGAACTTGCCTCCAGAGCGCACGAACAGAACATCGTTCCAGTGGTCAGCCAGGCTCTCGCAAGGGCGGGAGTGAAACTGGATGAACTTACTGCGATTGCATTCACCAGAGGTCCCGGTCTGCTGGGTTCTCTTCTTGTAGGCACATCTTTCGCAAAGGCGCTGAGCGTGTCCCTGAACATCCCTATCATAATGGTAAATCATCTTCAAGGACACATACTGGCGGATTTCGTCAAGCAGGAAGGAAAGGAGAACCGTCAGCCGGCCTTCCCTTACCTCTGTCTACTCGTTTCGGGAGGCAATTCTCAGATTGTCAAAGTGGAAAGTCCTTTGAAGTTCGAGATTCTCGGACAGACCATCGATGACGCGGTTGGAGAGGCTTTCGACAAATGTTCCAAAATGATGGGCCTCGGCTACCCCGGAGGGCCTGTCATCGATCGTCTTGCAAAGGCGGGAGACCCTTTACGATTCAAGTTCGCAAAGCCTCACATCCCCGGACTGGACTACAGTTTCAGCGGTGTCAAGACTTCTCTTCTCTATTTCGTGAGAGACGAGATTGCCAAGGACCCCGATTTTATGGAGAAGAACAAGGAGGACATCTGTGCGGGATTCCAGAAGGTGCTGATTGACATTCTTATGGACAAACTCGTGAAGGCTGCTTCTCTCACGGGCATCAAGGAGGTGACGATCGGAGGAGGAGTGTCTGCCAACAGCGGCTTGAGAAACAGGATTGAGGAAGAGGGGCGTAAAAGGGGATGGAACACGTATCTCCCTGAGTTTAAGTTCACTACCGACAATGCGGCTATGATTGCGATTGCCGGCTATTACCATTATCTCAACGGAGAGCGCACTCCTCTGGACGTGGCTCCCGTTTCGAGAATTTCAGATTTTTAATTATGACCCGCAGCCACTCAATTTGTTTTGACCCATCATCCTTCAGCGCCGGTTTGCAGGATCCTTCGGTCACTGTCCGGTCTCCGTTCTCGGTCCCGACTTCGGCCTCCGTTCTCGGTCACTGTCGGTCTCCGTTCTCGGTCCCGACTTCGGCCTCCGTGCTCGGTCACTGTCGGTCTCCGTTCTCGGTCCCGACTTCGGCCTCCGAGTCGCCCCGTGACAGCTGTAGCTGTCGGTTCTTGAAGTCTTGGTCCCCTGTGGCATCCTTTTCGACAAACTCCGTTGGCCGGACGGTCGTGTCATCCGTGATGGACAACTTACTGCTAATCAATATGTTAAGCAAAGCCACCCCCTCTGTTTTGGTGGGGGTTAATGTGGCTAATGCGTTGATAATAAGTAACTTGAGCGCCACGGGCCCACGTACTCAAGTCACGGAAGTTGATTTACTTTTTTTAATCCACTGCGACGTTGAAATAAACATTTGCGAAATTTGCGAAACGCTGTCTGTCCAGACAAACCGTGACCCGGGTGCAAAACAGGGGGCTTTTGCACCCCGCTGCCTGAAAAATCGGTGACCCGGGTGCAAAACAGGGGTCATTTGCACCCCGGTGCCTGAAAAATCAGTGACCAGTGGTCAAAATCGAACTGATTTTCCTTGCAGATTATTAGCTTTAATGAATTATTGAGGATTTTCGCCATTAAATATGAGCGCATCCTTTTATTTTGAAAATATTATTTATGAGAGTTTTTGAAATTGATTGTCCTGTA
>JBAYFJ010000111.1:0-6487 GCA_041667245.1 Bacteroidales bacterium
CCTGCTTCATAAAGAGCCTTTTGTCTCCTCATATAGCTAACCAATTGGATGACATCCATAATTCCGTCATTATCAGTACCATCCGCATTCTGCACATAAGCAGCCGGAGTGTACGCTCTTCGATTTGCGGAATACTCTCCGTCAAGGCCGAGATAATTAGTTCTGAAATGAATCCATTTGTAATCGAGACCGGAAACGACCAACTCCCCGCCGAGCATCTGAGGCCCGCCTTCACAAAACGGCGTCTTCACATACCAAGTCATCGCATCATCGATGTTCTTCGCATAGAAAGACATAGTCTTTGAGACATAATGAGCGTCACAAACGGCTATGACCTCTTTCGCTATGGTCACGTTGCCGGTCGCACCGGTTGAGTTTTCCTCATTGGTCTCAACCTCAACTTTAATGTCGTCAACTCCCTTGACAGTGACCGTGTAGGTGTAGAAAGTGTTTCTCTGCACATTGTAATCGGACCAGTCTCCTTTGCTGAAGTCTCCGAGATGAATCAGATATCTCACGTTTGCGCCAAGGACCTGTCCTGCCTCATCTCCTGCGAGATTCATTTCCAAATCCCCTGTCACCACCACATAAGCAGAATGATTGTCGGCATATTTGAATTCCAAAGAGCCGTCCGCATCCACGGTGTTGAGACCGGCGTCGTCTTTGACCTGTTTGCTGCGCTGACCGTAAGAGGAAGGGTCACCCTTCGGAGTCATACGGTTTTCAGGCATATAGAATGAGAAAGAGGCCTCGGTAGCAGAAGAATGTTCCTCGAAATTGACTAAAGGGGTAGAAAAGAAGTCTCCGGCTTGAGTGGCGGCGTCATTTCCTGACTTTCCGACCACTCCTCTTAAGTCATAACTTAGAACATACTCTTTTCTCGGCACATTCACGACTTTCCACTGTTTGGCAGTGAAAGTCTTGACACTCTGACCTTTGGAATTGGTCACTGAAGGATCAAATTTGAAGATAAACTTGATTTTAGCGTCAAGTCTATACAATTTGAGACTCAGCGAGCCTGACGTTGTGGATATTCCGCTTGAGGTAATGGTGACTCCGTCCAGTTTTCCGCTCATCGGGAAATAGCCGTTTCTCGTCACTATTGTCTGAAGCATAGTGGCTTTGAAGTTCTTAAGATCATCCTCGGTATGGATTTCCGACGAAATCAGATCAGAACTGACATTCAACATGTCCGCGTCTATGTTCGAGAACATATAGATTTTCATTCCCTTGCCTTTGGAAGCGCTGAGCTTTATTTTTCCCGTGACAGGAGAACTTGAGTTGCTAACGCTCCAGCAATAACTATCAGTCGATGCGCTTACATCATCAACCAAAGTCTTCGAGTCGTACCATTTCGCAAACACCTTGTTGCCGTCGCTGTCGAACAGAAACAGGTAGAAGTTGAAGATTTTGCTCTCCGAAGACGTTCCAAGAGTGCTTTTTGTCTCAATTTCAAGAAGATTCTCAGTGCCGAAACTTAAGACCATAGAGCCGTCTCCTTTGACAATCTCTTGATCCGACGACTCGTCAACGCATGAGACAGCCACCGTAATGGCAAGCAACGACAAGAGTATATTTTCTAACAACCTTTTCATTTTCATATCATTCAAAAGATATTTCACAATTAACCGAATCCCAAGGCTCTACTTCAAATTCCATAGTGCAAGTCTCTTCGTTATAATAGAGGTTTATCACCGTGTTGAGATGCTGATTCCTCAGTATGCTCTGCAGTTTTGCCACCGCACCGTTCTCCTTTATGTAGGTCAGTTCGCTTGTGTTGTCGAAAGTTTTGCTTTCACCCGCAGTGTAGGAGCGCACTTTCCAATAGGATCCATCGTCCGAAGGCTTGTTTTTGTTGGAGTCTGCGTCAAGCGAATTATCGTTAAGATAGTAATAATATTTCCAATAATAACCTGACGTGTAGCTTGATTTAAAAAACAGGCAGGATTGCGAACCGCTATTGCTCGTTCCTACAGTGAATGTCTCATAATAACTGTCATACAGATAGAGGTAGCCTCTGGACTGGTAGATGTACTTGCCTGATCCCACATTCTTAAGAGTAGTCTGATTGAGCCCTGAGAATTTCCAAAGATAATCTGAACAATCGGTAGAGCCTGAAGAGAGTTGCGCATCCGTTATGTCGTCGGTAACCAGGCTGTTGCCGTTCACTCCCAGATATTCCCCAGAGCTTGCGTTCCTGATGAGGAAAGTGCCGGTGGTGTTGAAAGAAGTGGACTCATCGCCTATTGCAATTGCGGAGCTTGTTCCGGAGGTCATCGAACCGCTGATGTTCAATGAGTATGTTGACGCCGAGCCCTCGAAAAGCAGTTCGTCCATCACAACGGATTCCGACTGCGCCGGCACAACCGTCCCAGACACCGGAGTAAGCGAGCCATAAGTCAGTCCTGAAGGCAATTTGCCGGAATGGTCGAACAGATACGTCTTGTCTGGAGCTATAGCACTCAGCGACAGATTGCTAAGTACAAGATTGAAGTTGGAGTGATTCTTTATGGAGACCGTGTATCTTGCAGAAGTCCTGACAAGAGACGCGTTGACCACATTGTTGCCGGGGCCGATGTCCAGAATCCCGAAATAGGACAAAGGCATTATCTGAGAGTCGTAATCGTAGGAGTTCAGAATGGCCTGAGTGAAACTGGCATCAATGTAAGAGTCAAGAACATAGGAAGAGAGGTCCGTGGAATTGGCGAGCACGTAGACTGTGTAATGGGCGCTGGCGAGATTGTCAAAAGAAACAATGTCGGAAAGAGTACCGCTTGTGTAAGATCTGGTGGCGAATCTGACTACTTTGCCCGTTTCATCGCTGAGCCACACTCTTAGATTGTCTATTTTGTCTCCTTTTAGGGCTTCTGATGATTTGGTCAGAGCCTCATCGCTAAGATTAATTGTGAGAGAACTCTCCCCCGCCCCGGAAGGGACGAGGTCAGTAGCGGGATTCTCTTTTTCGCAAGCGATTGACATCAAAGCGAACAGAATCAGCAGCGATATGTTTTGCAAAATTTTCATGAATCCGGTCCTCCTATAAATAAATGTCTATGTTTGAGGTGATGTCCGTCCAGTCTTTAATGTCCACATCCACTTCCACGCTTGATCCGAGGACTATCAGGTTGTACGTGTAGATCTTACCGGGCTCCCACTTTGAGATTTTGTCCATTAGCGAAGCTGTGTAAAGAGTAGCGCCTCCTTTTTCAGTGTTAAAATTAACTTGCGCGCCTTTCAGTGTCTGAGGGATTGTGAAGGTCACTCCGGATCCGTCATAGACAGTCTGCTTCGAGCCAACTCCGAATTCCTTACTCCCGTTCCATCTGTAGTACTGCTCTGTTTCCGAGAAATAGTTGCAGACCCAGTTCATCGCATCTATCGGGTCCGAGGAATTTGTCTGTCCATAAGCCAAAGCTCCGATAGGGTAGATTTTCGTAACATAAAGTTCAGTGATGCAGTCCTTTGTCGTTGTGGGAGTTACGTCAGACCGGTACTGAATCGTGAATCTTACGGCTGACAATGCGTGTTTGAAATTCAAAGTCACGGGATTGGTGCCCTCAATGTCTGTTGCCGGATTTCTGGTCTCAGTGGCCACAAGCAGATCGTACTGTTCGGAAACGCTTTTGTAATTGACAACCATAAGCTTTGCGGAAGAACTGCTCTGGATGTCGGAAGTGTAGGGAAAACATGCGCGGAAAAGGTAATCGGCCGTTTTCTGCCATCTCTGCAATGGAGCGTAATGCCATCCTGATCTGTAAGTCAGGAGTTCCGGATCGCTGTCGAAAACCTGATTTGTGACGCCTCCTTTAACGTACGAGCCGAACAAAGCAATTTGGTTACCGGCCGTCTTCAAGGAAGAATTGTCCTCAAGCACTCCTGATTTGGTCTGCCTGTCAAGCAACTCCGAGGATTCACCCTCGCTTGCGGTAGTCTGAAAGTCCATCAAAGGACCGCTTTCTTCCTTTACTGAAGAAGTCTCCTTCGCACATGATGCGAGAGAAAGAGCGAGAACACCTGTTAATATAATGTGCTTATACATATTATTCACCTATTGTTATGTCTGTTTCCGAATCTGACCATCCGACCACTTCCGTGTCGAACTCTATGTATTGAAGAGAGATGTTCAATGTCATCACTATGGATTTGTTCATCGGCCAGATGTAATGGCCTTCCGCGTCTTTATATGGAGAGATCATCTTAGCCGTGAACGACTCGCTGTCTTCTACGCCTGAGCCGGATTTCGTGGAATAAGTCACCTCTATCGTTGAATCCCCGAGATTCTGAGGCAACATCAAAAGCACTCCGGAATTGTCAGACGTCACTTTTTTCGCCTCATTGGGAAGGACCGTCCCGCCATCCGGAATAGTCACAGAGAATGTCGATTTAGAAGATAGGCCGCTCCAAGAGAATGAGGTCTCGCCCATAGCATATTCCGGAGTGAGCACGCCTTGCGAGCACAAATCCGTGACTTTAATGCTTTTCACTTTGACTGTGACATCGGATTCTGCGGAAGTCTTTGCGGCGAAAGAGATTTTTGTAAGAAGATGATGCATGGACAGAGAGACCATGCCTGCGTTAGAACTGTAACATTGATTTGCCACCACATCAGAGACCATAAAATCGACTTGCTTGGCGGCGTCAGAATTGACCGTGAAGTCGAACTTGCCAAGGCCTGAGGTTACATTGGAATCAATTCCGTTGCCGTCAGCCTTCGGATAATAAGCAAAGAATGTCAATTTGTTGTTCTTCTCATCAGTCGGCCAGTACCTTTGTGGATTGTAGGTGTAACCGGATTGTCCCTGATAAGTCAGAGCCATATCTCTCATATAATCAGGAGTTTCGTTTTCTCCCGTGAAAGATGAGGAACCTGTGTTAAATGCAAACACTCCCAAGGATTTGCCGGAGGGGATCTTGGTGCCTGACTCAATTAATGATCCGTCGGCCTTTGAGACCGGGACACCGGCATAAGATCCGAAACCTATCATATTGGAGTCTCTGTGGTCATCGTAAACCTCACTCTTCGCACAGGAGAGGGCCATTACCATTATGTATATTACCGCAATTGTTTTGTTCATTTCACATTTAAAATAAGAACCTCGGAAAGCGGTCAGACTTACCGAGGCTAATAACCATTGCGGAATCTTTGTGGTTTCAAACCGCAACAGTTGCATTGCTTTGTTTTCTGATCTGTTTTTGGGACCGGAGAAGGCGGTCAAGCCTGCTCCGGCAATTGTTTTAATACTCGATTGTTGCTTCTTTGTTCTCCTCCCAGTCTGCGACTGATGCGGTGAATTTGATAACGTTCAATCCGATGGTGATAGTGTAAGTGTACTTGCCGTTGTTAGCCCAAGACTCGATGTCTCCTTTCTTAAGGTCGAATGTGTGAGTGTTGGTGATTGTGTAAGTGTCGTCACCTACAACAGTCTGCAACTCGTAAACTACCGTGAATGTCTTTTCGCCTGCTGCGAGAGCCTGTGGAAGAAGGATGAGCGATGTCTCACCTGAGGTTGCCACTGCTGTTGTTGAGAGTTCGGTGTTTGCAAGTTTTGCTACAGGATATGCTTTTGAGCCTTCTACTGTCCAGTTGTTACTTACAACATCCGTGTTCTCGATAGCGACTACACCTTTGTCAGAAATGTTGTTCAAAGTGATGGACTTCAATGTGACTGTCGTTGCTGCGTCAAGGTCATCCGCAAGTTTCACTGAGAAATTAATTTGAGAAAGCATGTGGTGGAAATTGAGTTTCACGAGACCTTTGACATTGGAGTTTGTGTTGTTGAATGTCTGGTCGATAGCAGGATCAGCGAGCATAAAGTCATACTGTTTTGCTGCGTCTGTGGACACTGTGTAAGTGTAAGATCCTAATTTGTTTGCACTGAAATCCGGTTTCAGATTGTTGTTGTTAGCAGGATAAGTTGCGAAGAATGTAAGAAGGTTGTTGACTTCGTCAGTAGGCCAGTATCTTACCGGGGAGTAAGTGTAAGTGAGCGCTGAGGATGTTCCGCCTACGTTTACATCAAGATCTTTCATAAAATCAGGGGTTGAAGACACTTCATTTGCGAATCCCTGTGCGTCAGAAGAGTAAGCATAGACATCGAAAATGTCACCCGGTTTGAAGGCGTTTGCCTCGATTAGGCCTGCAGACTTAGTGGACTTTGCTGAATAAGAACTGAGGCTGATTGCGTTAAGTTCTGAGTCGTTTTCGTAAACTTCGCTTTTAGAGCAAGATGAGAATGCGATTGCTGCGACTGCTGAGAAAAATAAAATTCGTTTCATACTTTTAATAATTGTTAAAATGTTTGTAATAATTTGTAATATAATTTGTAAATAATTTTCAAGTATTCCTTATTATTCTAAGGCAGAGCCATTTCACCCTAACGCATTTGAACACAATTATCAAATACGGCTCGATAAATTTTGACAGAATAACCCTGTACGGATACAATCTGCCTTTGGGAATAATCCTAATGTAATAAGGAATTAGTTC
>JBAYFJ010000112.1:0-6474 GCA_041667245.1 Bacteroidales bacterium
AATGTCGTTGAAAAGTACGGCTTTCGAAATCTTACCTAATTCAGGATGGCCGTGCTCATCATAGGTGATGTGAACGCCTGTACCCTTAAGATCCTCAGGATCAAGGTCGTGGAAGATACCTTCAGCAAGAACGACTGTCCCGTAATGAATTCCGAGAAGCTTTCTCTTGATAATAGCCGAAAGAGTCAGTTTGATGATTTTGTCAACGGAAATCTTAGTGTTGTTGAACATCTCCGGGATGATTGTCATCGGGCAATGAGTAGCCTCACCGATTCCGAGCGCGAGATGGCCTGCGGAACGGCCCATGGCGGAAATCAAAAGCCAGTTGCCTGAAGTTCTCGCATCCTCGTAAATTGTGCGGGCGATGTGAGCTCCTTCGTCTTTCGCTGAA
Source organism: Bacteroidales bacterium (assembly GCA_041667245.1). Classification (GTDB taxonomy): domain Bacteria; phylum Bacteroidota; class Bacteroidia; order Bacteroidales; family UBA932; genus Cryptobacteroides. Next base: position 392 of record JBAYFJ010000112.1, read on the forward strand.
GTGAAACCGAAAGTCGGAGTGTTGTTCGGAAGAGGAAGATCGTTGTCGATGGTCTTAGGAACGTGTATGTTTGCGATAGGATATTTCTTGGCCTCAAGGAATTTGGCGATTCTGTTGGCTGTGGAAGCGGTGTCGTCACCGCCCACCGTCACAAGAAGTTTGATGTTGTTGTCCTGAAACAGGGAAAGATTGAAATTCTTCTCGAAATCCTCGTCTGTTGGTTTGAAACGGCTCATCTCGAGATAGGATCCGCCTCTGTTGAAATATCTGTCCGCTTTGAAGAAATCCAAATCCTCAGTGCGAGGTTTTTTGTTGAATAGTCCTGAATAACCTCCGTGAAGACCGATAACTCTGTAACCGTTGGCAATAAATGTTTTCGCTACGCTGCACACTACAGTGTTCATTCCTGGGGCAGGGCCGCCTCCACAAAGGATAATAATTGAATCTTTCATAAAAAAATCGATTTTATTTGATTAATAAATACTTTTATTCTTTAGGAACGACAAAATTAATCTATTTTCAACAAATAATACACGAAAAAATGGTTAAATTTGTTTGTTTTATATATTACGGTTCGAAATGGATAGGAAACAAGCTGAAGCGAGAATAAATGAGTTGAAAGCTGTTCTTTGGGAGAACAGCCGGAAATACTATGTCGATAACGCTCCGACGATGAGTGACTACGATTACGACCACTTGATTTATGAGCTTGCGGACTTGGAAAAACAGTATCCTGAACTTATCACACCCGACTCCCCCACACAGAAGGTCGGCAGTGACCTCGAAGGAGGCCGCAAACATCTTCATGAGAATGCCGAGCCTGACATCAAAAAAGAATTTCAGCAGTATCCGCACCGCTATCCGATGCTCTCACTCTCAAACACTTACAACATTGGCGAGGTGGAGGATTTCGTTAATAGAGCCGAGAAGACGTTAGGGAGCGCTTTCACCTACTCCTGTGAGTTGAAGTTCGACGGCACTGCAATCTGTCTGACTTACGTTAAAGGCAAATTGTTCAGAGCTCTGACAAGAGGAGACGGAGTCATCGGTGATGACGTGACTGAAAACGTAAGACACATCAGCAACATACCCACGCAGCTTAAGGGCATCGGCTATCCTGACGAACTCGAAATCAGAGGCGAGATTCTTATGCCCTATCATGATTTCGACAGACTTAACGAGGAGCGTCAGGAAAACGAGGACCAACCTTTCGCCAATCCCAGAAACGCGGCGTCAGGATCTCTGAAACTCATCAATCCCCAAGAAGTAGGCAACAGAGGCTTGTGGTGCACTTTGTACCACATCCCAAGTCAAAGCGTGTCTTTCCCGACTCACAAAGAAGCCCTTGACGCAGCGGCATCGTGGGGCCTTCCGGTGTCGGATAAAAGACGCATCTGCCACAATATCAAAGAGATAGAAGACTATCTGAACTATTGGGACATCCACAGAAAATTTCTCCCGTATCCGACCGACGGCATTGTCATCAAAATCAATGAGCTTACCTACCAGAATGTGCTCGGAGCCACATCAAAGTTCCCGCGCTGGGCGGTTGCCTACAAATTCAAGGCGGAAAAAGCCCTTACCATTCTGCGCTCCATCGACTATCAGGTGGGCAGGACGGGAGCCGTGACCCCTGTCGCCAATCTTGAGCCGGTGCAACTCTCCGGCTCAGTCATCAGAAGAGCCACTCTCAACAATGAGGACCAGATGGGCCTGCTCGACATAAGAGTCGGAGACTGGGTCTACATTGAGAAAGGAGGAGAGATAATCCCAAAAATCACATCGGTAGACTTGTCAAAACGCTCGCCTGACTCTGTGAAACCGGTTTTCCCGGCCTTATGCCCTGACTGCGGAACACCGCTTGTCAAGGCCGAGGGTGAGGCAAAGTACTTCTGTCCGAATTATGACGGCTGCCCTACCCAGATAAAAGGCAAGTTGCTTCATTTTTTAGGCAGAAAAGCAATGAACGTCGTTGCCGGAGAAGCTACCGTGGATCAGCTATATAACCTTAACTTTGTTGTTACTCCAGCTGATTTCTACGATCTTACTATGGACAAACTCTTGATGCTTGAAGGTTGGAAAGAGCGTTCGGCAAAACGCTTTCTCGCAAGCCTTGAAGTGTCCAGAAACGTCCCTTTCGAGAGAGTCCTTTTCGCTTTGGGCATTAGATATGTCGGAGAATCCACGGCAAAAGAGATTGCCGGATTTTTCAAAAATGTGGATGCGATCGCCTCGGCAACGATTGATCAGTTGCTTGAAGTGGAAGATGTAGGAGATGTCATCGCAAAAAGTGTCTACGACTATTTTCACGTGGAAAAGCATATTCTTGAGATTCAGCGTCTAAAGGCCGCCGGATTGATCTTTTCTACCGAGCACACGACGAAAATCCTTTCCAGTGCGCTGGAAGGCAAGATAGTGGTCATAAGCGGCACGTTCTCGATTTCAAGAGAAGAAATGAAATCCCTTATTGAGATGAACGGCGGCAAGAACAGCACTTCAATCAGCGGCAAAACGTCTTTTCTCCTCGCAGGCAACAAGCCCGGACCTGAGAAAATCAAGAAAGCCGAGACTCTTGGCGTCAAGGTGATAGATGAGACTGTCTTCAGATCTCTAATTCCGGAAGAAGGACTTAATGTCAGCGCCCCTATCGGAGCCTCTGACCACGAGAACGAACCCACATTGTTTTAAGACTATGAAAAAAGAGCGCGGCACAATTCTCAGGGCGATAAGGTATCGGATAGCGAAATTCAGAAAATTCGTGTCCGATGACATTTGGGAGAGAGATTTAAATGATTTCGGGAAGTTCAAGGCAAAGATGGTCAAAGACTTCAAATTGCTGTTGATCACCATCAAGACGTTCTCCACCCAGAAAATTGGCTTTCAAGCCGTTGCTCTCAGCTTTTTCTGCACAATGGCCGTTGTCCCTTTCGTAGCCGTGGCGTTCATAGTGACGGGAGGTCTCGGACTTGACGACGCCCTTAGAAACCTGCTGTACGCCAATTTCGACAATCAGCAAGTCATCGACTCGGTGCTGCATTTCGCCAACAACATAATAAGCACCTCGCATTCAAGCGGCCTGGGACTTGTGAGCGCTCTGCTTTTCGTGTGGCTTGTGATCTGGATGATGATGTGCGTGGAAAGCGTGTTCAACAATGTCTGGAAAGTGGAGAAATCCAGAAATCTTTTTAAAAGATTTTCCCTTTACATCGCGATTCTATTCTTGTCCCCTTTCGTGATAATGTTGTTCTTCACCGGTTCGATTGTCTATTCCCACATACTCGACATTGTGGTGCCCAACAAGATAGCCTTCTCGGAGAGCATCAAATCCATTCTCGGCTGGCTGGTCTTCGGAGTTGTCTCCATTATGACATTCTCCGCGATGTACAAGTTCATTCCGAACTATCCCGTAAAGTACAAATTCGCACTAAAGGCGGCGATTCTTTCGGGGGTCGCGTTCACCATACTTCAGTATCTCTATCTGGAAACCCAGGTTTTTGTAACAAGACTAAATGCAATATACGGTGCGGTAGCCGCCATACCGCTGTTTATGTTCTGGCTTAACTTCGGATGGTTCATCATTCTCTTCGGATCTGAACTGTCTTATGCCTTTGAACATATTGATGACTATAATATAAAAGACTGATTATGAGCTTTTCACAATTTACACAGCAGGATTACGACACCGTGGCGAGAGATTATGCGGATCTCAAGGAAGCCGCGAGGAAAAGATGTGCGAATGAAAACGAGCTTGACATAGTTCAGAAAGCCTTTGAATTTGCTAATGAGGCTCACAAGAATGTGAGACGCAGGTCTGGTGAACCTTATATTCTTCATCCTATCGCAGTAGCCAAGATTGTAGTGAACGACATAGGTCTGGGCTACAAATCCATTTCCGCCGCACTGCTTCACGATGTGGTTGAAGACACTGACTACACTATTGACGACATCAAGACTCTGTTCGGAGACAAGATTGCCTCATTGGTTGAAGGTCTCACCAAAATAAAGACCGTCCTTGACAACGAGGACAAAAACCGGCATAACAACATTTACTCCGAGAGTCTTCAGGCCGAGAATTTCAAACGGATTCTCCTCACGATGAACGATGATGTCAGAGTCGTCCTAGTCAAACTGGCAGATCGTCTTCACAACTGCAGGACGATTGAGTATATGCCTGAGTACAAGAGAGATAAGATCTTGAGCGAGACTATGTTCATCTTCATTCCCCTCGCCCACAGACTCGGTCTTTACGGCATAAAGTCGGAGATGGAGAACATCTGGCTTCGCTACAAAGAGCCTGACGCCTACAACAGCATAACCAGGAAACTATCTCAAGACATCAATTTGAGGGAAAAGGAAGTCAACGAATTCACAGAACCAATAAATGAGGCTCTGAAGAAAGCGGGCTTCGATTTCGAGATAAAGAAACGAGTAAAGACTCCGTACTCCATCTGGCACAAGATGCAGGTCAAGAACATTCCGTTCGATCAGATCTACGACCTGTATGCCATAAGAATCATTTTCAACCCTTCGGTTGAGAGCGTTGAAAGTGAACGAGACCAGTGCTACCACATTTTCTCTATAGTCACGGGCATCTACCGTTACAAACCGGAGAGGGTCAGGGATTGGGTCAAGCATCCCAAAAGCAACGGGTATGAGGCTCTCCATTGCACTCTTATGGGACAGGAAGGAACTTGGATTGAGGTTCAGATACGTACGAGGAGGATGGACGACATAGCCGAGAAAGGAATTGCCGCTCATTGGGCTTACAAAAAAGACGGTTATCTGACTGAGAATGACAGCGAGATGGACAAGTGGCTGGCCAAGGTCAAAGAGATTCTGGTTAACCCTGACGTGAACGCCCTTGACCTTCTGGACATAATCCATAACGATCTCACAACAAGCAACATTACTATTTTCACGCCTAAAGGTGAGCAGAAATCAATCCAGAAGGACTCTACCGCATTGGATTTCGCCTATCAGATACACACGGAGATCGGCAACACCGCAATAGCGGCAAAAGTCAATATGAAACTGGTCCCTCTGTCTCAAGTTCTCAGATCCGGAGATCAGGTTGAGATAATCACGGCGGATGGAGAAAAGCCTAAGACTGAATGGCTTAAGTTCCTCCAGACCAGGCATGCGAGGAATCTTGTGCTGGATTATTTCAAGAATGAGAGGAAGGAGACCATCAAGACCGGACAGAAAATTCTGGACGGGCAGCTTAACTCATTGGGCTTCAAGTATTCGGACGATTTGATCGCAAAACTTAGCGCTGGCTATCAGATCAACAGCACTGACGAATTGTTTTTCCGAATAGGCCTTGGACTTCTTGATTTGACGGAGTTGCCTAAAATTCTTTCCGGAGAAGAAACTCATAAGGCTGGTTGGTCATTCCCTTGGTTCAAGAAGGAAAAAGCAAAAGCCGAGAGCAAGAATTATGTGATAAACGACACTAATTCCGACGGTCACAAGTACATAATAGCATCTTGCTGCAATCCTATCCCGGGAGATCCGGTGATCGGGTTCCTTGCTCCTGACGGTTCCATAACCGTGCACAAGAAGACTTGCAGCGTTGCCGGAAGCATAGCCTCGAAGCACGGGGACTGGGTTGTGATTCCTCAATGGGAAGGTTCCGCAGAGCAGAAATCATTCCTTGTCAGGCTGTCTTTGAAAGGTTTGGACAGACTCGGACTGCTCAATGAAATCTCAAGGTTCATATCCCTGATTATGGGAGTTAATATGAGAAGTGTGTATCTGAACACAGAAGGCGGGATTTTTGAAGGGTATATAGATCTTTATGTCCACGACAAGGACGTACTTGAAAGAGTGATAAAGAAACTTTCCTCGATTGAAGGGATTCAGAGTGTTATCAGAATTGACATTTAGAAGATATGAAGAAATCATTATTAATACCATTGATACCTGTTGCGGCCGTTTTGGCTCTTGTTATGTCGCATTCCTGCGCCAACACCACCACGCCGCCGACAGGAGGGCCGAAAGACACGATTCCTCCTCTGATCGTCAAGATTGATCCGTTGCCGGGCAGCGTAAATGTGCCTGTCCACGATGCGAAAGTCGTGTTC
>JBAYFJ010000113.1:0-6471 GCA_041667245.1 Bacteroidales bacterium
CCGCGGTCGGCTGATGCCGACTTTTGTCAAAAGCCAAAGGCTCCTTTTCAAAAAATGTAATCCAAGTATTGATAACGCTTGAGTGTGGGCTATTCGGTTTGTCCTTCTTCGGCTGTGACTGTCATTTCGCATTCGTGGCAGTGGAATTCGAGTTTAAGTTTTCGTCCGTTGTTGATCAGGAAGAGAGGACCGTTTTTCTCTTTCTTGTTGATTTTCGGGCAAAGGCCTAATTCGTGTCTGACACAGTATTTGGTGCGCATCAGTTCCGCAGCCTCTTTGTGAGAGATTTCGTAGGCGTCTTCTGTCGCCTTGAGGCCACTGTGTTGATAGATTTTTTCCACCGTACTATTAGCGATGTTGTCCTTGTAGGAAGTCGCCCTGCCTTTGACGGAGATGCCTGAAGCCGCCTTAGCAGTGACGACACTTCCTGACGCGGCCATATCCTTGACGGTTTCGTTAGCGGTGCCCTTTCCGGAGTTGTTCTCTATGGCGGTACAATCTGTGTCGGCTTTGTCTGCATCGGAGGCACTTGCCTCGGCGCTTCCGGAGCCTCTCTCCTTGATCGCCCGTTTCAGTGCCGGCATTTCGTCCAGGGCCGCAGCCAAGTCTCTTCTAAGCGCGTTTAGAAATGACGCGCTCATAATCCTTATGTTCCCTTCGGTTTGAAGATCTGACACTCGGAAGCGGTAGATGCCGCTTTTCTTCGAAAGCTGCTCTTTGACTATGTCTTTCATTCTGGATTCGTCTCGGGCCATCTCTGTCTCGAGTCTGACCTCTCGGCTCAGAGTCCTTCCGTCCTCCGTGGAGGCAGTGACTGACAACATTCCTGAATCCGTGCGGCTCATCGGGCTGCCGTTCATATATTCCCAATCGGTTGTGCAGACCTTCAGGTCCACATCAATTGTCCTGACACAACGTGAGGCCTCGAGCCTTTTTTCAAACATTGAGTCGAAGTTCCTGTAAAGTCTCGCGCCGGGACCGAGACCTTCCGGGCGTTTGCACGAGATCTCATCGCCCACGCACACGTCACCTCTGAATCCGTGTATTCGTGAATCGGCAGTCACGAAAGAGAAACCGTCACCGTTGTTGAACACAGTGCCCGCACTCTCAGTCCGAACTCTGATGTGAGACTCTCCGGCCCTCCCTGCCCTAACACTCAAAACAGTCCCCACGAACTCTCCCATCGACTTTGCCGCATCCATTGCCGCCCATTGCCCTCTTTCCCCGTCAATGAACAGACTCGTGTAGCTCCTGTTGAAAGTCTTCTCGGTGTCAGGAATGAAGCCGTCCATGACTTTTCCGAAAGACGCCCTTCTGAATTTGTCAGGAGCCTTTGAGACAATTTCGTCAAGGGCAAGGGAATAATCCCTTGTCACATTTTTGACGTAGGACTCGTTTTTTAGTCTGCCTTCAATTTTGAAAGAGCATATCCCGGCTTCCGCAAGTTCCGCAAGACGGGATTTGAGATTGAAGTCTTTCATTGACAGCAGAGCCTTGTTTTTGACCAGCACTTTGCCATTGCCGTCGGTAAGGTCGTAAAGCGATCTGCAAGCCTGAATGCATGCTCCTCTGTTGGCACTTCTTCCTGCAAGATACTCGGACAGATAGCATTGTCCGCTGTAGCACACGCACAGTGCTCCGTGCACGAAAAACTCCAGCTCGCAGCTCACTGCGGCCCGGATAGCCCTGACCTGTTCCAATGACAATTCTCTTTCCAGAACAAGCCTTGTGAATCCCAGACTTTCGTAGAAAAGCGCTTTCTCGGGAGTCCTTATTGCACATTGAGTCGAGGCGTGAAGGGGAATCCTCAATCCGGCCTTCGTAAGAGAGAGGTCCTGAACTATCAGTGCGTCGGCACCTGCCTCTTCGCACGCCTTCGCCAAATCAAAGGCCTTCTCAATCTCGTCTTCGTACAGAATTGTGTTCAGTGTTACGAAAATTCTCGCTCCGAATCTGTGGGCATACGAGCATATCTTCCGTATGTCCTCCACGGAATTGCCAGCCGCCTGTCTTGCCCCAAACAGAGGACCTGCCATATAAACTGCATCGGCACCGCAGTCTATGGCTGCGATGCCGATGTCTAAATTCTTCGCCGGAGCGAGAAGTTCAAGATCAGTCATTATTTGCTGAGAGCGTCAACCATCTGCTTAGCGGTTGCTCCGAACTTGGCGTCACTCAAGATCTTCTTGTAGTTCTCGATAGCTTTTGCCTTGTTGCCTGCCTGCTGGTAAAGGGCAGCGACAGTGTAGGTGATTGCTGAAGCGTTCTTTGAGGTAGGTTTCAGCGAGACATATTTCTCGAAAGCCTCGATTGCGTTGCTGTTCTTGCCGAGTTTCTGATTAGCCTGTCCGATGATAAGGTAAGACTGAGCGTCATCCTCGTAAGTGTTGCCTGTCTCGGCCGATGTGATGGCCTGAGCGTATTTGCCTGCCTTGAGTTCAGACACGGCTTTCTTAAGATAGACATTGGCGATCTGTCCTTTTGCTATGTCCATCTGGCCGTTGTAAGCGGCGTGCTTGTAAGCATCGATTGCTCCGTCAGCGTCTCCCAAGCCTGTTAGAGCCTGTCCGAGACGGATGGCTGCATTGGCATTGGTAGTGTCAGCGGCGAGAACTTCTTTGAAGATTTTGGCGGCCTCTGTGAAATTCTTTGCTGTGAGAGCCGTGTTTCCGGCATTCATCGAATCGAGAGTCTTCATCTGAGAAAGCAGTTCATTCGCCTCTTTCTCGACGTCAGCTACACCATATTCTTTGGCTGTTTTCGCAGCTTCCTGAACTTTGGCGATTGCTCCGTTAATATCCTTGTTGTTGAAAAGTTCCTTGCCTATCGAAAGAATGACACCCGGAATCGCGTTTTTGCAGTTGCCAACCAATTCTTCTCCTTCCGCCCCACAAGCTTGTCCCAAAGTCAGAGCCTGCTGAAAGTAATTCAGTGCGGAGGTTTTGTCACCTGCCATAAGGGAGGAGGCACCGTTGTTGTAGGTTTCTACTGCTTGTGATAAGTCCTGAGCGGACAACATTGCGGCTGACATCATAACTGCCGCGATAATCATAAAAAATTTCTTCATTTTTAAATATAATGTTTTTGTGTTTCACATTTCTTAGCACGATAAATGCAAAAATAGCAAATATTTATTTTATTTTTGTACTCAAATGGTAAAAGTTGTTTTTAGACATAGGATGTTATTGCTTGTGTTGGCGTTGTTGTCTCCAATAATGATGCCAGCTCAGTCTTTGCCTGCTCTTAAGCAGGCGTCGGAAATCACGTCCGGAGTGCTTCCCAATGGTGTCGCCTATTACCTTGTGACGAACTCCGTGTCCAAGAATCTTTCTGACGTGGCAGTGGTGAGGAAAAGAGCCGATCATTCCGAGGCAAGAAAAGAGATAGCGTATCTGCCGCATTTTACTTCCATCCCGCCTTTCCGTTTTCTCGCCGACAAGGGAGTGGACTACGGCAAAGACGGTTACATCTATTCGGACGAGGTGTCGACAGTTTTTAGTTTTCGCAACATTCTGTTGAATGACAAGGATATAGCCGATTCCACAATGATGATGGTTTTCGACATCGTCTCTTCTTCTCAGGCGGATCAGGCTGTGGTGGTGTCCGGGGATTTCGACAAAGCTCAGATTCTCGAGAGACTGAAATTGTTCTCGATGACCGTGCCACACAGACTGGGCATCAATTATGAGTACGAATATATATGGGAGCCTCGCGAGAGAGCAGAGTATATTATGGAAGGTTCGGATTATGACTCCGTTTCCTCTCTTACTGCTGTCTATTCGACCCCGAGGACGCCTAAGGAATATATGGGCACAATGCAGCCGCTCGTAAGCCGTATGTTCGCCGAGGAAATAGGGTCCATTGTGAAGCAGAGGCTTTACAACAGTCTGAGGCTCAGCAGGGTACCTGCCGCAAAGATAGATTTTGACTACAAGAGCAGTGCTGCGGGGCCGTCTGACGAGAGGTATGCCTTCACCATATTCACGGATTCCGACCACATAACTCAGGCAGATTCGGTGATGGCCTCGGTCTTGGCGGTGATCGATTCCAGAGGAGTCTCGCTCCCTGAGTACAAGGACGCCCGTAATCAGCACGTTTCCAATGTACTTCGTTCTTCCTCCGATCTGATTACCAATGACTATTATGTCCGCAAATGCGGTGCTTCATTCATATATGGCGCCGATTTAGCCTCGCTAAGCACTCAGACTGAGTTTTTCGTGAGCAGGGATCTTGCCGACACTACCGAATTGAGAATGTTCAACAGATTCGTGAAGGCGCTTTTCGACAAAGAGAAGAACTTGACTGTCAAGGTGTCTTCCGCTTTTTCTCCGTCCGAGACCGTGCTTCGGAACGTGTTCAACTCGGCGTGGGACAAGAGCGCCGAGGACATGACGGACTACCGTTATCTGGTCAATTATGGCGACACTCTGACTTTGAAGGGGCGTCAGTCCAAGGTGAAGCTGAAAGTCGTCAAATCAGAATATGTCTCCGGAGGCGAACTTTGGACTTTTTCCAACGGAGTGAAGGTGGTGTTCAAGAACACGGGCAAAGGGGATTCTTTCAATTACGGGTTTATGGTCAAAGGAGGCTACGACCGCGTTCCCGGCCTTAAGAAGGGCGAAGGTGCTTTCGTGTCCGATCTTCTGAATCTGTACGATGTGTCCGGACTTCATTATCGTGATTTCTCCAATATGCTGGAGGCCAATGGCATATCAATGACTCCTTCCGTGTCTTTGTCGGATTTGCGATTGACCGGCAAGGCTCCGTCCTACAAGTTGGAATTGCTTCTGAAGTCTCTGCTTTCGGTTGCTAATGACAGGAGGCTGAACCCTCAGGCTTACAAGTACTATGTGAGCAACGAGCGTCTTCGTCTTGAGATGGCGGAGGGAAGCAATGCTGCGATGAGCGCTATTATGGACACAATAGTGCGTCCTGATTTTCGCTTTTCTTCCGAGAAACTCTCATCGTCTCTCAGCGACGATCTCTATCTTAAGGCTGACAAGTATTTCAACGAGCAGTTCTCCAAGATTGATGACGGGGTGATTGTGATTATCGGTAATATGGATGCTGAAAGGACAAAAAAACTGCTTTCCAGATATTTAGGAGGCTTCAGGACCGAGACAAGCTACAACCTCAGTTCGCCTATCCTCTATGATATGACATCCGGAGGAATAATGTACACTACGATTGGTGACGAACAGCATGTAGACTTGCTGATGACCGCCCGTATCCCGTACAGCTCCAACAATTTCTTTGCGGCCAGGATTGCGGGATATGTGATTGACAAGGCTCTTGTGGCTGCGTTGGCCGACACGGGGATGTACTCGGAGTGCGAGAGTGTGTTCGAGACTCAGCCTCAGGATTGTTTCGTGTTCAAGATTTTCTGCTCTCCCTGCGATCCTCGCGGACTTCCTGCCACGGTCTCTCGCAAAGACGCCGTCTCCGTGCTGCAGAAGATAAGGGTTACGATTGACGACCTCGCTTCAAAGGAACTGAGCGGGGCCAAACTCGCTTTCATCAAGAAGGGGCTTCTGAACAATCTGTCTTCTCAGGCTTCCGACCCGGAATGGATCACCGGTGCGGTGCTTCTGAAGTACTCGGAAGGCAAGGATCTGGTGACGAAGTATCAGGAGAAGATCAATTCCGTCACATCAGCAAAAATCAAGGAAATAATCTCCGAACTCAATAACGGAAGTAAAGTTGAATATCTGGTTTATGAGGAATAATAAATTCGGTTCTATATTGCAGATCGGCGATTGCCTTGTGTCAGAGGACGTGCTGACTGAGTATTTCTGCTGTGATTATGCCAAATGCAAAGGTGCGTGCTGCATTGTTGGGGACAGCGGGGCTCCGGTTGAGGAGGAGGAAATCGATGAGATCGAGACCGCGTATCCTGTGTTTTCCCGTCTTATGAGGAAGGAAGGCAAGGACGCCGTGTCCAAAAACGGTTTTTTCGAGGTGGACAGAGACAATGACATCGTGACTCCTCTTGTGGAGGGCAGCGAGGAATGCGCCTATTCTCACTTCGATCCGGACGGAAGCTGCTTCTGCTCCATTGAGAGATGTTTTCTAAACGGGGAATGCAAATTCAGGAAGCCCATATCCTGTTGGCTCTATCCTATCAGAATCACTGATCTCGGCGGCGGGAGGCTTGCCCTCAATGTTCACCGGTGGGACATCTGCAAGGATGCTTTCGAGCTGGGCAGACAAAAAAAGATTCGCGTTTTCGAATTCTTGCGCGAACCTCTCATAGCACGTTTCGGTGAGGACTTTTACTCGGCGTTGTCCGCCGCCTCATCCAGCAGTTTCTTCGCTGCCTCATAGTCGGCGGCGTTGACTTTCAATTCCACGGAATCGGTGAAGCTCAGATTCGGATAAGACGAAACTTCTCCGAACACTGCGGCCGGAATCCCGTTTTCGCGAAGCATACCTTCTGCGATATGCGCGCTGACTGCGTCATAGTACTTGGCA
>JBAYFJ010000114.1:0-6455 GCA_041667245.1 Bacteroidales bacterium
ATTGAGGTCAATTACTATGACGCCGCAGATTATGGCTATGGAAGGAAAGTTGGATTTCATTCATTCAGGGAACATCCATTGTTTGACGGTCTTAATGGTGGCGCTTATGTCTGGCACGGAATGGAAGATAACAAGTGCAGGATTTTTGGATATAATAGGAAGAATCTACCTGAAACGGATAGTGCAAAAGTAATAGGCATCTTTTGGGAGTATATCTATTATCATCCTGAATTGAAAGTCATCTGGGAAGAACCGGTTGGAAAAGGCCGTGTTTTGGCAATTGGGGGATTGCTGAATTATTCAAAGCCGAATTTTAACAGGGTGGTTTTGGAGAGGTTCACATTTAATTGTGTTAATTATCTGACCGGAAAGATCAAAAATGTCAAAGAAAGATTCTGGGATTACAAGCCAGTCGAGGTTGTGCCAAAAGAATACAACATCGGCAAAGTCAGTGCTGCTTTACCTGAAAAATGGGGAAAGACACCGGGCGAAGCTTTGAAATGGGCAGCCACGAACGAGGAAGTAGATATCTCCTCAAAGCGTACTATGCTTGTTTCAAAGGAAAAAGGTGGTATTTATGAGATTTGGACTCATCCATTTATGTCTTTAAAAGAATATAGTATCAGAGCCAAAGTGAATGGGTCAGGCGAACTCATTCTGCTTGAAAAAGAAGGTGATGACATTAGTTTGAGTTACAATTCTCTTGAAAGGAATTATGTCTTCGGCGGATTTCATGTTCGAGAAATCATAACTTCTTCTATCGATAGCCCTTCCGTTGTTGCCCATTACGAATGGGACGGTGCCGAAGTCAGCGATTTGTTAATTGATTTCAAGTGTGACATGCGCTATATGTGGCCATACGATTCTGGTGCTCTCGGGTCATTATATTATGGCTGGTCTGAAAAGGCCAATGCGTTTGTCGTAACGGATGCCAACGAAGAGTTCATCTCCATCATTGGTTCCAATGTCAAGGGCGAAGTGTTAAGCGCTGGAAGTGATGACAACACAAATGAGGCGCTTCTAAAGGCCTCCATTGTGCTTAGCCCGGACAAGTCTCAAGCTTGTGATGTAGTCTTTGTCGCCGGAAATGAAGGAAAGGGCGTGGCCGTCAAAGAATACAAGAGGGTGGTTGCCAATCCTAAGAGCGTGTTTTATAGCAGTCAAAAATACTATAAGGATTATCTTTCCTCTCACACAACCATTGAGACCCCTGATTCTTTCTTCAACGAGGCATACAGATGGGCTTTGATTAGTGCTGCTCAATTTGAAGTTGAAACTCCTGGTCTCGGCACTTCTCTGATGGCCGGGTACTCGTCATCCCATCGTGGATGGGGTGGCGGCCAAAAAGTCAGCGGGCGTCCCGGATATGCTTGGTATTTTGGAAGGGATGCCGTGTTGTCGGCTTTCGCTTTTTTGGAAACAGGGGATTTCGAGGTGGTTAAGAATGTACTTAAAACATTGATTAAATATCAAAGAGTAGACGGCAAAATATACCATGAACTGACTTCGAGCGGATCGGCCCATTATGATGCTTCGGATGCAACTCCTTTTTTTGTCGTTCTAATGGGACAATATTTAAGAGCCACTGGGGATTCTGAATTTGTGAAGGTTAATATGCCGGCGATTCTAAAAGCAATGAAATACGCTCAATCAACCGACGTCAATAAGGATCATTTGATTGAAAATGCGAATGTCGGACATGGGATTCTTGAAGGTGGGGAATTCTTTGGCTCCGTCTCAGAATTACACATTGTCGGTCTTTGGGCAAAAGCGTTGGAAGAGACGGATTATCTGTTGACTGCACTTAATGTTGCGGAGCATAACACTTACAAGGCTGAAGCTGCTATTGTGAGAGATACAATTGATTCCGGCTTCTGGAATATTGAAGGCGGATATTATAATTACGGAAAACTTTCTGATGGAGGTTACACGAATAATCTTATGTCTTTTTCTTCTTTCCCTGTTTATCTTGGCGTGACCGATCGAGTAAAATCCCGCTCGATGATGAAAAAGTTATCTACTTTGTATTTTAAAAAAGATTGGGGATTTTCCACTATCAGTGATTCTTGCAAGGTTGCGAATAACTATGCCTATTCAGAGCAGAACGTGTGGCCGCTTCACACAGGATGGGTTACGTTGGCAAATTACAAAGTTGGACGTTATCTGCAGGGATTCTCCGGAATTATGGCGAATCTTATGGATTATGCAAGCGACACTCACGGAAGAATTCCTGAAGTGCTTAGAGGTGGCAATTATGCGTCAGGAGGCATAACAAGGCATCAATGTTGGTCTGAAACGATGGCCATTCATCCAGCAATTGAAGGACTGATTGGTTTTGTTCCGGATGCTTTGAATAATAATGTTTCTATCTCTCCACGGCTGCCTTATGATTGGGACACCTTATCAGCGAAAAATCTTCATTGTGGTGAAACAAAGTTGTGTCTTACCATGAAAAAGACAAAAGGAGTAGTGAGGTATGTCTTTGATGCTGACAAGGCTATCAACATATCATTTAACCCGACATTCCCATTGGAAAGTAAAATATGTTCAATGAAAGTGAATGGGAAGGATGTGAAGTTCCAAGTAGTTAACGAAGAAGAGTACACCGATGTTGAATGTCAAATTGCGGTTACGAACAAAACCACAGTCGAAATTGAGCTGGAAGAAACTCCTGCGCCGTTGCCGACTTATTTCCTGCCTGAACGCAATGCGGTTTCTACAGGAGTATCAATTCTGGAACAATCAAGACAATATAACAATACAGTGGTAAAGGTTCAAGGGCAGCAAGGAACAGAAGGAATTGTGAAACTGTATGTCCCGAATGGCCTTGTTGCAGTCGATGGTGCGAAATCCGTAAAACAAACGGGAAGCAATGTCTTTGAGGCATGTCTCGAATTCGAAAAGTCCAATGGCCCATTTGTGACCACATCAATTGTTATTCACTCTAAATAAAAATGGGTAAAATGAAAAAATCATTATTATTGTTATTTTTATTCTGTATAATGAATTCTTCCTCTGTAATGGGACAAAATATGTTGTATAGAAACAACAAGTCGCCTTTGCTGTCTAAACCTTATGTTGAGCTGCCTCTGGGCAGCATCAAGCCATCGGGATGGCTTAATGATCAGCTTAACAGGATGGCGGCCGGTATGACCGGCAATTTGGATAAATTGTATCCTCTTGTGATGGGTGAGCGCAACGGATGGCTTGGCGGTGACGGGGATATGTGGGAAAGGGGGCCATATTGGATTGACGGCTTGCTCCCTCTTGCATATATTCTTGATAATCAGGAATTGAAAAACAAGGCTCAGAAGTGGGTTGAATGGGCCTTGAACAGCCAGAAGGAAAATGGTTTTTTCGGACCTGACACAGATCTGAGTTCGGAGCCCGGGTTGCAGAGAACAAGGACACACGACTGGTGGCCGCGGATAGTTGTCTTGAAGTTCTTGCAACAATATTATGAAGCGACCTCAGATGAGAGAGTCATATCGTTTATGACGAAGTATTTTAAATACCAGCTTGCTGAGTTACCGGCGCATCCGTTGAGTTATTGGAGCGGTTGGGCAAGTGAGAGAGGCGGTGACAATCTGATGACTGTATATTGGCTTTATAATATTACCGGTGATGATTATTTGCTGAAATTGGGAGATTTGATTTCTGAGCAGACGATTGATTGGAAAGGCAGACTTTCCGACAGAACCACTCTGTCTTCAATTTTTAGCATTCATTGTGTGAACCTTGCTCAAGGGATTAAAGAACCTGTGATCAGATACCAGGCAACCGGAGGTCGGTCAAATATTGAAGCAGTAGAAATTGGAACGTCTGATATTAGAAGAACTATAGGATGGCCCATCGGGTTGTATGGAGCGGACGAAATGCTTCATTCCGGGAACCCGACGCAGGGCTCCGAGTTGTGCAGCGCAGTCGAGATGATGTTTTCGCTAGAGAATATGGTTCAGATCTCAGGCAGAACGGATTGGGCTGACTGGCTTGAGAGGGTTGCTTTCAACGCACTTCCGACTCAGATAACCGATGCTTTTGACGCAAGGCAGTACTATCAGCAGTTGAATCAAGTGGAGGTTTCTCACAGGGACAGAAATTTTGTTACCTGCTACAATGGTTTTGACCAGACTTTTGGCCTTTTGAGCGGATTCCCTTGCTGCACGTCCAATCTTCATCAAGGCTGGCCTAAATTCACGAACAATTTGTGGTATGCTTCTGACGATGCCGGTTTGGCCGCAATGGCCTACGCCCCGTGCGTGGTTGAGGCGAAGGTGGCCTCAGGGACCAACGTGCGGATTTCCGAGGAGACTAATTATCCTTTTGAAGAGACAATCAATTTTAAGCTTGACATCCTTGATAGGAAAGTTAAGAAGTTGTCTTTTCCTTTGCATCTACGCATACCCGGCTGGTGCAATGAGGCTAATGTGTTGATCAATGGTGAAAAGCATGGCGCATTTAAAGCTGGGGAGACTGCCCTTGTCGCCAGAGAATGGAAGAGTGGGGATGTCGTTATGTTGGAGCTGCCAATGGAGGTAACAATCTCAAGGTGGTATGAAAATTCTGCCGTAGTTGAAAGAGGCCCGCTTGTGTATGCGTTGAGGATGAACGAGAAGTGGGAGAAAATCCGGAATCCTGAGAAATTCAGAGTCTCTTATGGTGACTGGCATTACCAAGTTACTTCTGATTCTCCTTGGAATTATTGTCTTTTAGGCGACAATGTCAAGCAAGAGAACGTTATAAACGCTTTTACAGTGGTAAAGAAGGAATTTAACGGCTATCCTTGGAATGTGGAGAACTCGCCGCTTGAGATACACACGACGGCCAAGAGAATGAAAGACTGGGTGATGTATCAAGGGAATGCGGGTCCGCTGCCTTATAGCCCTCAACATCAGACTGGGATGTCAGGCATTGAGGACATTGTCCTGATTCCTTATGGATGCACGACACTTAGAATAACTGAATTTCCTGTAACTCATTGATGATATGAAACAAATATACATTTATACTTTGGCGTTGGTTTTTTTATTGTTCTGTTGCGCCAACAAGAAAAGCGATGTTCAGAGTAATTTGCCTGTTGATTTCTCCAAAGTCAAGATTGAAGACAATTTCTGGCTGCCTAGGATTAAAAAGCACGCGGAAATCACCATTCCCGCCGTAATCAGACAAAATGAAGTTGAAACTCATAGAATTGAGAATTTCAAGATTGCGGCCGGGCTTGATACAGGTGAGTTCAAAGGCCTTTTTTATGACGATTCTGACCTTTATAAAGTGATCGAGGGTTGCGCATACTCGCTTGTGAATGAAAAGAATCCTTCGCTTGAGGCGAAAATGGACGAGATTATAGCCATTATCGCTGCCGCTCAGCAGCCAGACGGCTATTTGTCGACATATTTTCTTCTTTGTAAGAAAGGAGAGAGATGGACTGATATGGACAAGCATGAAATGTATTGTTGCGGACATCTTATCGAGGCGGCTGTGGCTTACTACAATGCGACAGGAAAAGAAACGCTTCTGGATGTGGCAAAAAAATATGCAGATTGCATCTGTTCAACGTTCGGCTACGGAAAGCGTGATTGGGTCCCCGGACACCCGGAGATTGAACTTGCCCTTATTAAACTTTTCAAAGTTACCAGAGAAGAGAAATATCTGTCAATGGCGCATTACCTTCTTGAACAGAGAGGCAGGCAAGAAGGAACGTGGACTGAAAGTGTAAGAGATTATTATCAGGATTTACTTCCAGTATCTCAACTTACGAAGATCAGCGGACACGCGGTAAGAGCTATGTACTTGTTCACAGGAATGGCCGATTATTGTTCAACAGCCTCTGATACAACTTACATTGGAGCATTGAACCGTCTTTGGGATGATGTCGTTCTCACCAAGATGTACGTGACGGGCGGGATAGGTTCGTCTCAGCATAATGAGGGATTTACTGATTCGTATGATTTGCCTAATGCTGAAGCGTATTGCGAGACTTGTGCGTCCATTGGTATGGTCTTTTGGAATCAGAGAATGAACGGACTGTTCGGTGGCGGAAAGTATGCGGATATTATGGAACGATCTATGTTTAACGGAGTCCTTGCAGGGGAGGCCTTGTCTATGGACAAGTTCTTCTATGTCAATCCGCTGGAGTCTGACGGCAACCATCACAGACGTCCTTGGTATGGGACTGCCTGCTGTCCGAGCAATGTCTCAAGATTCATTCCGTCGGTTGGGAACTATATATATGCTGTCTCAAAAGATGCGATTTGGCTTAATTCTTACATAGGGAGTGAAACCATAGTAGAGTTAGCTAATGAAAAGGTTGGCGTGGCGTTAATCACTGATTATCCTTGGAATGGAGAGGTTCGTGTCGTCCTAACTCCAGAGAGAAGCAAGAATTTCACGCTGAAGATGCGTCTTCCATCGTGGTGTGAGAAGTACTTGTTTACCGTGAACGGGAAGCCTTGCAA
>JBAYFJ010000115.1:0-6445 GCA_041667245.1 Bacteroidales bacterium
AATGTCAGCGATTGATAGACGATGCGGCCGGCGCCGATGTTGAGATGGCCGACTTCTGAATTGCCCATCTGTCCGTCAGGAAGCCCGACGTATTCGCCGCAAGCGTTCAGATGCGCTCTCGGATATTTCGCTCTCAAAGAATCGATATATGGCTCACCGGCAGTGTAGATTGCGTTCGAGTGATCGTGTCTGCCTTCTCCCCAGCCGTCGAGGATCATCAGTAAAACTTTTCTGTTCATATTATATTATTTAAATTATTATTCTTACCTTTACAGGATAGCGGATTGAGCTATAGCATAGTAAGATGCAAATATAGTCATTTTGTCCGCATTTTAACAATACTAATTTTTAGTAATATGTACGGCAGAAATCGTAGAAACAGCAGTGGCAGAGGACAACGCAGAAGTAATGACCGTCCCGGAAGGGATGGCGGAAAGTTTAAGGAAAAGAAAATTTATTCGACCGAGACCGGAAGGGTGCAGATGACCCGTGAGGGATATGTGTTCGTGATAGTCGAAGGTCAGGAGGATGACATATTCGTAAAAGCGACCAAGACGAGAGGGGCTTTGAACGGTGACACTGTCAAGGTGGCCGTGACAAGAGAGAAGGCGGACGATCGTCGCCGCGAGGGGGAGATTCTGGAGATAGTGGAGCGTTCCCGCAAGCCGTTTGTAGGAGTGCTTCATATAGTCGGACCGCAGGCCTGGGTTCTTATGCAGAGCAAGGCGATGCCTTACGACATTTCCATCAACATTGTGGACAATGCAGGCCGCCCGTTGGTTGGTGACAAGGATCTGGCGGACACTACCGGCACATTGGTCTCGGTGGGCAATGCTGAGTATTCAGTCAACGGAATTCACCAGACGGTTGGTGACAAAGCTGTTGATCTGAAATGCCACTCCGGAATGAAAGTGGCGGCAATAGTTGACAACTGGGAGCGCAACGCCCCTAATCCGGTGGGACACATCGTGGATGTGCTCGGTGAGCCGGGTGAGAATGACACTGAGATGCATTCCATTCTTGCGGAATATGCTCTTCCTTACAGATTCGAGCCTGAGGTCGAGAATGCGGCTGACGCCATATCCGATAAGATTACTGACAAAGATTTGAAGAATCGTCGTGATTTCAGGGACACTCTGACTTTTACTATCGACCCTGAGGATGCGAAGGATTTCGATGACGCGCTTTCTTTCAAGAAGCTGCCTAACGGCAATTTTGAGGTAGGCGTGCATATAGCCGATGTCTCTTACTATGTCACACCTGGCTCAATCGTTGACAAAGAGGCTCAGGCGAGAGGGACATCCGTCTATCTTGTGGACAGGACTGTGCCGATGCTTCCTGAAAAACTTTCCAACAAACTATGCTCTCTTCGTCCTAACGAGGACAAATTGACTTTCTCGGCCGTGTTTGAGCTTACTTCTCTCGCAAAGGTGGAGAAGTGCTGGTTCGGCAGGACAGTGATCTGTTCTGACTACAGATTCGCTTACGAGACTGCTCAGCAGATAATCGACAACGGCGACAAGGCAATGACGATGGAGCTTCGCGGTGGTACGGATGGAAAACACGGAGTTGTTGCGGATCCTGTTCTGGAAGCTTCTCCGGAAGCAACCGCAAAGAGAACGGCTAAGCAGAAGGATGCCGTGGCTCAGTACAAGGAAGGTAATCGCGCTGCTGCTGCTATGGGTGAGGGCGTCTTTGAAGGATGTGTCATTCCTGATAGCATTAAGGAGGCCATTCTGACTCTTAATCTTCTCGCATCAAAACTTCGCAAGAAGAGATTTGCCTCGGGCGCAATCAGCTTCGACCGTCCTGAGATGAAGGTTGAGGTGGACGAGAAAGGTCATCCGATTCGTGTCTACGAAAAGATTTCCAAGGAGGCAAACTGGCTTATTGAGGAGTTTATGCTTCTTGCCAACAGATCGGTCGCCGAGTTCGTGGCTACCGGCGGTAAGATGGGAACCGCTGCCAAGAAGAATGCCAAGACGTTCGTCTATCGTATTCACGATGAGCCTAATGGGGAGAAGATTCAGGGCTTGCGCGAGTTCGCCGGCAACTTCGGCTACAAGATGGGGGAGACGGACAACGGCAAGGAGATTTCCAAGTCGTTGAACGAGTTGCTCACGGCTTCCAAAGGCAAACCTGAGTTCGATGCTTTCGAGATGATTGCATTGCGCTCAATGGCCAAGGCTTGCTATAGTACTGACAACATTGGCCATTACGGTCTTGCGTTCAAGTTCTACACTCATTTCACCTCTCCAATCCGTCGTTATCCTGACACTATGGTTCACAGACTTTTGGCGATGTATCTTGACGGAGCCGAGAGCCAGAGCAAGGAGTACTACTCTGAGCAATGTCAGTATGCTTCCGACAGGGAAGTGATCGCGGCAAACGCAGAGAGGGATAGTGTGAAATATAAGCTCGTGGAGTTTATGCAGGACAAAGTGGGTTCAGAGTTCGAAGGCCACATTTCAGGTCTTACGGATTGGGGAATGTATGTGGAGATTGAGCCGACGAAGATTGAGGGAATGATTGCGCTTCGTGACGTGCGTTCCGATTTTTTCGAGTTTGATGAGGATCATTACAGGATAGTCGGCAAGCGTACCGGCAAGATATATCGTTTGGGTGACGCCGTGAAGATTCGCGTCAAAGCCACCAATCTGGAGCAGCGTCTCCTCGACTTTGAACTTGTCGACGGAACTTCCGCCCCGGGTTCAGAAGCCGCTCCTGATTCCGGCTCCGACTCAGATTATGGCTCCCGTTCCGTCTCCAACTCGAATAATAGGTCGGGCTCGCGCTCCAGATCGCGTTCAGGCTCCCGTTCTTCGGATTCCAGATCTGATTCCCGTACAGGCTCTCGCTCTTCGGACTCCCGCTCTGGCTCCCTTGGCCCACGTGGTTCGAAATCAGACTCAGGTCGTGGCTTCGGACGTGGCTCCAAACCTGTTTTCAGCCGCGGCACCATAACAAGTCCCGCCCCGGACACGAACTCCGACTCCGGAATTGAATAAACCGAGACTCGCTACTCAGACTTCGGCCTGAATGAACCCGCACCATCTGAAATCAAGCGCGGCTCAGTCAGCCACAACGGTGAAAACAAAGCCGCCCGCAAAGCCAAAGTCAAGAACTCCATCAAAGCCACCAAAGCCCGTAATCGCCGCGAAGGACGTCCCGACCATTCCGACAGCCGCTACGAAGGCAACGGCAGCCAGACAGGCAAGCGCTCCGACACCGGCAACACCGAAAGCCACTCAACCGGCCATTCCACTCGCCGCTCCGAAAAATCCCAACGCTAGCCGTCCGGACCATTCCGACAGCCGCTACGAAGGCAACGGCAGCCAGACAGGCAAGCGCTCCGACACCGGCAGCACCGAAAGCCGCTCAACCGGCCATTCCACTCGCCGCTCCGAAAAGACGGACAAGAAGGCCATACACAGATCTGTGCCACTCCAAGGGGAGCGTGGCGCGTAACTCGGTGTGTATCAATCATTTGCGCAATGATCGGGTGTCGAATTTGATACCCGATCATTGTATAAAGTACTGTGGTACAGCTACTTACGCGCCACGCTCTGACGCCGGTGTCCATGGATTGGGGACATGGGGCGCCGGTGGGGGAGGGATTGCAGGCATATTGACTAGTCAAGACGTGACCGCGGAGAGGATTACCATGGTCGGCATCGTTAAAGGCAGCACCGCGGGCGCAGTAGACGATTTGCGCCCGCTATATTTCGGGCCGGCTGCGGGGAGCTTTGTGGGTGGCTCTCCTCGCCGGCCGACTATTGCCGATCTTACCAACTGTTGATGACAATGGCCGTTTGTTGACGTTGACACGAAAACGGCATCCTGTGCATTCTAGCTGTCAAAGGGGCAAGGCCATTTTTTTTAGAATCCGATTTCTTCGGTCTGAGAAGTTCAGATTCTTCATCGTACTGCTAAGGTGTTTGAAAGATTCAACGGAATACGCTTGCGAACCGGTCGTGGTGACCGTTCGTGCAATGTAAGTCATTGAAGGATAGGATTTTAACGAAAATGCTCCCCCTCCAAAAGGAAGGGGAGCATTTTAAGTATAGTATTGAATATCAGTGCATTATATTGCACAGAATAGCGAGACAGCCCAGTCGTCCACTTTCCGCAGTGCCCCTTTTGCAGACCGCCGACCCAATCGGCACTATATAAATGCAATTAGTTCAACCGATTGTTAGCAAACTACCATCATGGTCGTACATCGGCGATTTGAGTTCGCTATCCGTACGGCAGTCCGAGTTCGCTGAAAGAAGGCGAAAGTCGAATGAACGGTAACTGAAATTACACGAAAACGAGAATGAAGTTCCGAGAAAAAATTAGGGCGACCTCATATAGGCCGCCCTTTGCGCAGTTCTGTTGTTACTGATTATTAAATAAAGTTGTGTTCTCTGTTATTTAGCAGGATTCTGATGAATAATGATGCTAGAAAAGGCGTCTCCACATTCAACTCCAATTCTCATCAAAAGTGTCTCTTGTTCGTTGTTTGGAGCCACTTCAATTTTAATTACCGGATTCTTCTCCTTTGAGACAGACAATTTCGCATACTTGCACGACAGTGAGTCGTAATTGTAATTTAAATGCTCATCCAGACTGGGAACAAAATATTCAGGTTCCGAATCCTTTAATCCTTCTTTGGTAACCTTCATGTCATTTAACCATATACCGTTGTAGTTAAGAACCTTTGAATAGACCGTTCCACCATTAGCTGGAATTGTGAATTCGTTATGGTCAAACTTAATCGGGTCCCAATCCCCATCCCTACCGGTTCCGTTTCCCTCGCAAGAGGGAAACAGCATAAGAGCAAATGTTAATATGCAAAGAATATTTCGCATATCCGGTTGATAATTAATTATTTAGACCTATTGTTAAGTTCGATTACGGTTTTCCCCGTAGCATCTTTCAATTCTATATTCCCGTTATTCATTATCTTGTACTGAGCGACTTTTCCGAGGCTCTCAAGAACCTGCTGCTCCAGTGACATATCCGGACACATCCTTCTGGTGCTTCCGAGGGCCCCGAAATCTATGGTTCCTGCTTTGACATCGGCATTAAGCGCACCTGTCAAAAGGTTGCAGCCGGCATTCCCATACACGCGCCCTTCTTTGGTGTTGAAGCCGAGAAACGGCAAATCCTGATCACCTGTCACTTTTACCTCATTCCCGTCAATCTTGACAATCGACCATTCGCCTGAAAGCGAATCAATAGAAGTCGTTTTCTTGGCAGATCCGCAAGATATCAGGATAGCAGTCATACAAGCTAATGTTAAAAATCTTCTCATTCAATCTTTTAGTTTAAATATTCAATCATCTAAACCCGAGAATTCGGAAACCTTGCACGATTCCGGAATTTTTTTTTTAATTATTTTCAGATTATCCTCAAGACCGGACATGCAGATCGCTGATATTTTTACAAATTGTGTGGGCTTAAATCTTTGTGTGATAGTTAGTTGAACAAAGTGTCAGTGGCTACGACTCAGCAAAAAACGCCCACTCAAATCCTAACCTCAATCTAATGTCAGCGAGTTCCTGCACAATGCCGCAGTCTTTTCCCGGTGAGTGACAAGAATCAACGTCTTGCCTCGATTCTGGCTTGCAAGCCGTTCGAGCAGGAGTTTTTCGGTGTCGTTGTCCAGTGATGAGGTCGGCTCGTCGAGAAGAAGAATGCCGCCGGGGCGCAGAAGCCCTCTTGCAATGGCGATCCGTTGAGCCTGTCCTTCGCTAAGTCCTTCTCCGTGCTCGCCACAAATTGTGTCAAGACCGCTCGGCAATGCGTACACGAAGTCGGCTACTGCGGAATGCAAGGCTTCTGCCAGATCCGTTTCCGATGCGTCAGGATTTCCCAGCAATATGTTCTCCCTAATTGTCCCGCTCATAAGTGTGTTACCCTGAGGGATATAGACTATATTGCATCTGGTTAGAGGGGATATGGTAACTTCTTCGGAGTCGCCGGAGCCCGAGGAGGCGGGGCTACCCTGAGCAGGAAGACTGCCCGACGCAGAGGGGCGGTCCTGAGCCGAAACGGAGCCAGAAACGGAGCCTGACGGTGAGGTGCTGCCGGAGCCCGAAAGGCTGTCCGAGGAGGCGGGGCTGTCCTTAGCAGGGCCCGATGAGTATATGCTTATGCGCCCTTTGTCCGGAAGCAGAAGAGCCAGAATCAATCGCACGAGAGTGCTCTTTCCTGAGCCAGTCTCCCCGAGCACCGCAGTCGAAGACCCCGGCCGGAAATCATAACTGAAATCAGAAATCACAGGTTCAGAGCCGTCAGGATAAGAAAAAGTCACCGAGTCGAATCTGATTCCGAGCCTCCCGCCCATCACAACGGAGCGCCCCTTCTCCTCCGAAGGCAAATCCGACATCTCGGCAAGCCGCTCGGCAGAAGTAACAGAATGAGCAAAAGTAGGGATTAGCTATCCCAGACCGAGAAC
>JBAYFJ010000116.1:0-6432 GCA_041667245.1 Bacteroidales bacterium
ACTCACCATTAAGGTAAACTCAAAAGTCATTGCGGCTACAGCCCTTTCGATATTTCCTAAGTCTGTTGAATTGATGGAAGGCCAGTCAGTCACAATAAAGCCTTTCCTGACTCCTTCCAACACTACCCAGACTGCCTTGAGTTGGGGATCGGACGAATTTCTCAAATATGTCGGGAACGGTGATTACGAGGCACAGAAGACTACTTATACCATCGCCACCAATAATCTCACCGTAGCGGTGGCAGACAATCCGAGCATTAAATCCAGTTTCCAATACACTATCAATTCTATCCGATTCTATAATGCGAATTCCAACAAAACGGTCACTTCGGATGAAACAACTGTCGGCAATCGGTTGACATATTATTTCAAGCAGGGAGTCACTTCGGCGATGACGCTGATTGCATCTTCTATCCTGCCTGCGAGCGGTTTCACGGTAGCATCTTCGAACACATCCGTGGCTACTGTCGAGAAGTGCACGATAAATGCCGGAGAAAATAACGGATTCCAGGTTATCCCGCATTCTGCCGGCACTGCTACAATCACTGTCACTATAGGCAAAGTGTCAAAAACACTCGCCATCACTGTGACACAGGTAGCGGCAACTGGCCTGTCATTGTCTCCTAAAGCTGTGGAATTAGTTGAAGGCCAGTCGTTTACCATAAAACCTACCATCACCCCGTCCAACACAGGCCAGACTGCTCTGACCTGGGGATCAGATGCTCTTGTAACACACACGGGCAATGGAACTTACAAGGTCAAAGCGATTGATGATTATTATACCACGTCCGTGAATTCGACGATCAGCGTGGCGGTAACTGCCAATCCGAGCATAAGCGCCAAGTTCTCTTACAAGATCCACAACATACGCATCTACAATAATTCAGACAAGAAAATGGTACCTACAACGGATGTCGTTGAATTAGGCACCACTGCCTATTATTTGTTCCGAAAGGGCTCTAATGATAGTGGAGAATACCTGACGGAGGATTTGCTGCCAACAAGCGGCTACACGGTTACTTCTGATGATCCATCCGTGGCCACAGTAGGAAAAACCAATTCCAATACCTGTGTCGGTTTCTATGTGAAACCTGTCTCTTCAGGTTCGACAAACATCAGGATCTCAGTAAACGGTGAGCAAGTCAGAATTATGTCTGTCAACGTGACTGCCGTCAGGGCTAAAAGCATCTCGGTCTCCCCTTCGAGGGTTGAATTGATGGAAGGTCAGAAAGTGACACTAGAAGCGACTATCACCCCTTCAAATGCGACTGACACCAAATTGGTTTGGCGGTCCGGCGGGTCTTTCTTTGAAAGCTTGGGCGACGGGGTGTATGAAGCGAAAGAAACGGACGTGTCGATGTCTGCTACAGCCACTGTGTTTCTGCAGGATGATCCAAATGTAGAAACTACTTTCCGGTGGGTGAACTACGCAATGGTGTTCTGTAATTACGACACAAAGAAAGAATATAAGTCAGATGTGTTGTCCATTGGCAACAGCGTATCTTATTATTTTAAGGGAAGTCAGTCATCCTTGATACCGCATACAATCTTGAACAATGCAAGATTTGTTGTTTCATCGTCCAATACCCAAGTGGCAACTGTCAAACAAGTGTCCACAACGTCTGGCTCGTATGCATATTGGGGCTTTTCGGTCACTCCTGTCAAGGCCGGCACCGCGACGATCTCTGTGCGAATTCGTAATGTAACCAAGACATTGGCAATAACTGTTAAATAATTAGTAGTATTCCTGTCAAGATTCTTCTTGACGAATTATGAAGTGCCGCTACGTTGTGAAACGAAGCGGCGCTTTCTTTCATTGACGGAGCTATGTTCCGGAATAAGAGTTTGCCCTTAGACAAATTGGGGGTTTCCACCTATTGACAACTTCCATCATTCTCAATATCTTTGTAACAAATCAAATCGCTATGACTGACCGCAGGAAAATCGTCACACCGTCCGATGACATTTCTTCGGATCGCAGGATGCTGCAAAACATCCGCGACTTGATTGAAGTACAGAATCGTTTCCTGACTCTGTGTGATCAGCTCGGCGAGGCCGTCGAGATGTTTGAACAACCTTCTCCGCCTCCATTGAAATGGTGGCAGAGGTTATTCGTTTTTAAAAAAAGATCAGAGGCCATTTCAGACAAAAACACCAATCGATGAAAAAACTCAACATACTTACCATTATGCTTGTTTTCCTGGTGGGCATCAGCTGTACGCAGATCCGCAGGCAAAGTTACTCGCCCGGACAGAAAAAGGAAGTTGACAGCATTGTGTTCGCCAATCGCAATATTGATTCCCTGACAGTGGTTTTGCAGCGTTTTGAGGATGCGGACAACAAGATCGGAGAGATTGTGGCCTGCAAGGAATTGGGTAAGTGTCTTCGCGAATCAAGCCGATTCGAAGAGGCGATTGATTGTCACAAGAAAGGTGCGGCGGTCGCTTCTCAGATCGGTGACACGCTGGAACTTGTTCAGGCGTACAATAACATAGGTACCAATTTCAGAAGGCTGGGTGTTCTGGATGAGGCCTCATCCTACCATTACCGGGCTTTTGAGCTCTGCGAGAAATACAGTGACAAAGAAAACCCATCGGCCATCAAGAACAAGGTTGTGTCGCTCAACGGCATTGGCAACGTACAATTGACTCTTGGCAATGCGGATGCGGCGGACAGCGCTTTCAGAAAGGCCCTTGTGGGAGAAAGGCAGTTGGGAAGTCCCCTCGGTCAGGCCATCAATTACGCCAACATCGGCTCCATTTTCGAGGCTGCGGGTCACCTGGATTCCGCGCGGATCTACTATCAGAACTCTATGAAGTACAATGAGAAAGCCCGGTCCGTACTCGGCGTTTCCCTTTGTCATACCCATTTCGGACAGCTCTATGAGAAGCAGAATCAGTACGACGCGGCCATCCGTGAGTACAAGGAGGCCTACCAGTTGATGGCGGAGAGTAAAGACAGTTGGCACTGGCTGGAATCCTGTCTGTGCCTATCCAGGGTTTACATTGTGAAGAGGGATTTCTCATCTGCCAATTTCTATCTGGACAAGGCTATGCGGACAGCTCAGGACATAGGTGCATTGGAATATATCGCCGAGGTCTATCATCAGTACTATCTTCTTGCTTCTGCCCAGGGCGACTGCAGCAAGGCTCTGAAGAATTATGTGCTGTCCAACACCTATTCCGACAGCGTGACAAGCCTCAAGAATGTCAATCACATGCAGAATGTGCGTGTCAAGTACGAGCGCGATCACTGGCAGCATGAGAACAGCATCGTGCGTCAAGATTATGAGACTGCCAGAAGGTCGAAAAACACTTTCCTTGTGGCTATGCTGATTATTTCGCTTCTGTTGATGACGGTCATCATCGCCCTGTGGTATGCCTTGAGGATGCGCTCGCAGAAGCAGGCCCTGATGCGTAAAATGGAAGAGACGCGAGCCAATTTCTTCACCAACATTACTCACGAGTTCCGTACTCCTCTAACTGTGATTCTTGGTCTTGCAGGCCAGCTAAGAAGTGGCGAGGTGAAAGAAGCGGAGGGTGTGGAAAATGCCGGAACTATGATTGAAAGGCAAGGCACCAATCTTCTGAATCTCATTAATCAGTTGCTGGACATTTCCAAGATACGTACCGCAATCGGAGAACCGGACTTCCGTAGCGGCAACATTGTGTCCTACTTGAGGATGATCGCTGAAAGCTATCAGGAGTATTCACGCCGCAGACGGATCGACTTTTCGTACGTTCCTGACCGGAACGATGTTGAAATGGACTTTGTTCCCGATTACATCCAGAAGATCATGAGCAATCTGATCTCCAATGCTTTGAAGTTCACTCCGGAATACGGCAACATCTACATTACTTCCGAACTTATAGGGGAGCAGGTCATAATCAGGGTCGCTGACACCGGGGCCGGAATCGCTCCTGAGGACATAGCGCACATTTTCGATGCTTTCTATCAGGGCAGCAATTCGAAGATGCAGATTGGGACAGGTGTCGGGCTTTCGCTTGTCCGTCAGATTGTGGAAGTAATGAATGGATCGATCAAGGTGAACAGCGGTGAGGGCGAAGGTTCGATCTTCACTGTGACCCTTCCGCTTCATCACGGTTCCCAGAAGTGGGAGAGGTTTGATTCCGAAGTTATGAAACCGGTCAAGATGGCGCCTCCAGAGGCTTTGCCGGCATCAACGACAGTAGATGAAAATGACAATTCCAAACCGATAGTGCTGATTGTTGAAGACAATTCCGACGTGGCTTACTACATCGGTTCGCAACTCAAGTCCCGTTACAGTCTGTTCTATGCCCGTAATGGGGAAGAAGGTCTTGAGAAAGCCAACGAGTTGATGCCTGATCTGATTGTCTCTGATCTGATGATGCCCGGAATGGACGGCTACGAACTATCTCGCGCGGTACGTTCTTCCGAGCTTCTCAACCACATCCCGATCGTGATAATCACAGCACGCAGCACTGAAGAGGACCGTATAAAGGGCATAGAGGCAGGGGCCGATGCCTTTCTGTTCAATCCTTTCAATTCAGACGAGCTTAATGTGCGAGTGGAGAAGTTGCTGGAGTCCCGCAATGCGTTGCGCAACAAGTATTCTCAGGCTCTTGAGGCAGGTACTGAACAGAGTGTCAAGTTGAAATCTTGCGATCAGGAATTTCTCAACAAGCTTGTGGATGTGGTTTATTCGCGGATAGAAGAAGGAGATTTCGATGCTGAAGCAATGTCCTGCGCAATGTGTATGAGCCGCACCCAGCTCAACCGCAAAGTCCTGTCAATTACCGGTCAGAACACCAGCTCCTACGTTTCTCTCATCCGCATAGGCAAGGCCAAACGGCTGTTGGACACGAATCCGGAGAAACCTATCGGAGATATAGCTGCGGAATGCGGTTTCGATGACCTCGCCTATTTCTCAAGATTGTTCAAACGGACTTGTGATATGAGCCCTTCTCAGTACCGAAAAAGGGTAAAATAACACTTGGACTATCAATGTGCTGACAGTCGTCAGCGGTAGGCTGATGCATTCTGGCTGTGAATGTCAAGGGATATGTTCCGATTGTGTCTCAAAAGCTTTCCCCTCTCTCACCTATCCTCGTCTCGTCAGCTCCTTTCCCGGAATCGTCTCGTTCTCGTAAAACTTATCGAATAAGGCCCTTAGCTCCAACTTCTCCTTAATCACCTTCCTGAAATCCTCCAAACTTTTAGCGTTCTGCGACTCCGGAATCCATAACTTCAAATACCCTCCTTCCGCATATTTCTCATTAATATGCTTCAAGAATCTTTCCCATTGTTCCTCTTTTGTCTTCTCCGGATGCCTGCTCACCCCGAACTGGACAGCCCTCTGCACGATGGTCTCGCCGTCAATCAGTCTGTCCGCCTCTGCCAGAATCTTCCCGTAGATAGTTCGCGGCTCGTGATCGGAAGAAGCCCTGTGATCCTCCGCAGCCTCCGCAATGATCTCTATCTCATTATCACTAAACCACTTGTGTAGCTCTTTATCTGCTCGTATTATTCTCCCTGATGCGATATGGTGAAACTCTCTGCCCTCGCAAAGACCGGTGTCGTGATATGCCGCCGCAGCATAGACCATATTTATGTCCACATCATAATGCTTGGCAAGCTCAAGACTCCTTGCAATGACAGTCTTCGCATGATCTCTCCGGTGAGCTTTGTCGAAATTGTCATACATCGGAATTATTTCACTTTTCACATATTCCTTTAATTCCTCATTCATTATTATTGTCTTTTCCATATATATAGTAGTGTAATTGTATATTGTCCTTCTTTCCATCCTGTCCCGTTCATCCTTTCTTGCCTCTCTCCTATCAGCTCTTTCTCACAAACCTCACATCGGATCGACTAAGTTAGTCATAAAGAGCAACCCTTCAAATTATTCATCATCTCCATCTCCTTCAACCTTTTCACATAATCTTGCCTCCCTGATGTCCGCACTTTATTCGTCGCCAGCCGGGGGTGCAACTACCCATTGTTTTGCACCAGGGTCGTGCAGGGATCCCGCCGTCGGGAGCTGGAGAAGGGAGTGTGGCCGGGAGCTGAGAGGGTCGAAAGGGCATAAGAGGGAGGCTTGGCTAAAATTTTTAAAAATAATTTTGTGAGGGTTAAGTGACGGAGAGGATGAGGATTAGAATGTTTTAGGGGCGGGTTGGAGAGGGGTTGAGGGCAAAAAAAAGATGCAGAAAAGTTTGGAAGTTAAGAAAAGATGGCTACCTTTGTAATCCCAACGGAAAGGAAGGGCGCCTGAGTAAGGGCTCTGATAGAAGGAGGGAAGTTCATTGAAAAGACTGAAACAGAAAGTACAAGCAAGTACCGAGAAACATTAAATTCGAGAGCGTTGATTTCTTTAGAAATTGAGAGCGTCGGGAAGGGACTCAGAGATATGAGATATACAATGAAGAGTTCGATCCTGGCTCAGGA
>JBAYFJ010000117.1:0-6391 GCA_041667245.1 Bacteroidales bacterium
AAGTCCGTGGGAAGAGCCTATGATGATCTATCCGGCAATCCATTACACGATGGGCGGTCTTTGGGTTGATTACGATCTTCAGACAACGGTTCCGGGTCTATATTCGATAGGGGAGTGTAACTTTAGTGACCACGGTGGAAACCGTTTGGGAGCTTCCGCACTAATGCAGGGCCTTGCAGACGGCTATTTCATTCTTCCTTACACTATCGGTGATTATCTTTCACACAAGTTCGCCGAGGCTAAGACTGACGTCAATGCCCCTGAATTTCAGAAGGCTGAGAAAGGTGTTCAGCAAAGAATTGACAAACTCTTCTCTGTCAAGGGAAAAGAGT
The DNA here is from genome assembly GCA_041667245.1 of Bacteroidales bacterium. Taxonomy (GTDB): domain Bacteria; phylum Bacteroidota; class Bacteroidia; order Bacteroidales; family UBA932; genus Cryptobacteroides. The sequence goes on from JBAYFJ010000117.1 coordinate 333, forward strand.
CGGTGGATTCTATTCACAAGAGACTTGGTCATCTTATGTGGGAATATGTCGGAATGGCTCGCAGTGAGGACGGCTTGAAGAAAGGCATCGAGGAGATAAAGAAGCTCCGTGAGGAATTCTACAAGAATGTTTTCGTTCCGGGATCTAACGATGAGTTCAATCAAGAACTTGAGAAGGCCCTAAGACTTGAGGATTTCTTCGAAATAGGGGAGTTGATGGCGCGTGACGCTCTGAACCGCAACGAGTCATGCGGAGGTCATTTCCGCATTGAGTATCAGACACCTGACGGTGAGACTATGCGTGATGATGAGCACTATATGTATGTTGCCGCTTGGGAATATGCCGGCGAGGGGACTGATCCTGTACTTCATAAGGAACCTCTTTCTTATGAGAACATTAAGATTGCTACAAGAAATTATAAAGATTAATCAGAGATGAATTTCAAATTAAAAATATGGCGTCAGCAGAACGCTAAGGCAACAGGGCACTTTGAGACTTATTCTGTCTCTGACATCGCTCCTGACACCTCTTTTCTTGAGATGCTTGATATTCTCAATGAGCAGCTTATCAAAAAGGGTACCGAGCCGGTAGCTGTTGACAGAGGTTGTAAAGCTTGTGAGCCTGTGTCTTTCGATCACGATTGCCGCGAGGGTATTTGCGGAGCGTGCTCGCTTTTTATTGATGGCAGAGCGCACGGTCCTGACGATCAGGTCACTACTTGTCAGCTCTATATGAGGTGTTTTAAGGATGGTGCCACTATTACTGTGGAACCTTGGAGAAGCGCAGCTTTTCCTGTAATTAAGGATCTCGTGGTCGACAGAGGCGCGTTTGACAAGATTCTTCAGGCAGGCGGTTACATTTCGGTTAGAACCGGAGCCGCTCAGGATGCCAACAACATCCTTATTCCTCACGATCAGGCAGAGGCCAGTATGGACGCCGCAGCTTGTATCGGTTGCGGAGCCTGCGTTGCGACGTGTAAAAACGGGTCTGCAATGCTCTTTGTTGCGGCAAGGGTTAGTTCTCTCGCATTGCTTCCGCAAGGCCGTCCTGAGGCTGCTAAAAGGGCAAGAGCTATGGTTGCTAAAATGGATGAACTTGGGTTCGGTAACTGTACAAACACCAGGGCTTGCGAGATGGAGTGTCCTAAGCACATCACGGTTGAGCATATCTCGAGATTGAATCGCGAGTTCCTTTGCGCTAAGTTTAGTGAGTAAATCACTACCTGTCAAATTATTAAAAAGGTGACCCTCAAAAGGTCACCTTTTTTTGTCATTACCAGAGGAAGTTGTTGAATGGATACCTTCCGGCGTGGATTTCCGCGACCATTTTGTAGAGATCCCTCCTCATTTTGTCTATTCCAATTTTCTCCTTTGCGGAGATGAATATGCAAGGATTTTTGTCCTTTGCCAGATAGCTGTTCTTCAATTCGTCCAGACTAATATTTTCCTTTGTCTTAGGTTCAAGAGAGAATTCGTCATATTCCTTGAATTTGTAAGAATCTATCTTGTTGAACACCACGTAAACAGGCTTGTTTCCGGCCCCTATGTCTTTGAGAGTGTTCTCCACTACTTTCATCTGTTCTTCGAAATCAGGATGTGAAATGTCTACAACGTGCATAAGTATGTCAGCCTCTCTGACTTCGTCAAGAGTGCTTTTGAAGGCCTCGATAAGCTGTGTAGGCAGTTTTCTTATGAATCCTACCGTGTCGCTAAGAAGGAACGGCACATTCTCCAGAACGACTTTTCTGACTGTTGTGTCCAGAGTAGCGAACAATTTGTTCTCCGCAAACACGTCGCTTTTGGCCAGCAGATTCATTATTGTGCTCTTGCCCACATTGGTGTACCCTACAAGAGAAATCCTCACCAAAGAGCCTCTATTGCTTCTTTGTGTGGCCATCTGGTTGTCAACTTTCTTGAGTTGTTCCTTAAGCCTTGTGATTCTCTCTTTTACTATACGCTTGTCTGCCTCTATCTGTGTTTCACCCATTCCGCCTCTGGTGCCTCGTCCGCCTCTCTGTCTCTCCAAGTGGGTCCACATACCGGTAAGACGAGGTAGCATATACTGGTACTTAGCCAGCTCCACCTGCATTTTTGCGTAAGATGTTTTAGCTCTCTGAGCGAATATTTCCAAGATTAGATTAGTTCTGTCAATCACGTGACATGTTTTCATTATCTTTTCAATATTTCTCTGCTGCATTCCGCTTAGTTCGTCATCGAAAATGACGTAGTCGATCTCGTTTTCCTCGCAGTAGTCGCTGATTTCCTGTAGTTTACCTGTCCCCAAGTAAGTCGAGTTGTCTGGTTTGTCAAGTCTTTGGATGAACTTCTTGTCTCCGCTCACTCCAGCTGTTTCGGCAAGGAATTGCAGTTCATCAAGATACTCCTGTATCTTTGCTTCATTGTTTTTGTCAGTAAGCAGGCCGACAAAAACGGCTTTTTCTATTATTTTATTGTCCATTTCGGATAAAAAAAGGCCATCCGATCAGGGACGGCCAATGTTACCATAAAAAATTAATGCGATGAGTCCTATCTCAATTGGAATATTACAGGGAATGTGTAAGTTACTTTTACTGCGCGGTCTCTCTGTTTGCCAGGTGTCCATTTTGGAGACTGAGAAACGATTCTGACTGCTTCCTGATCAAGTGAGGAATCCACACCTCTTAGAACTTTTACGTTGGATACGGTACCGTCTGCGTTAACTGTAAATTGCAGTGTTACACGTCCTTGAACGCCGTTTTCCTTTGCTATCTCAGGATATACAAGATGAGAGTTTACCCATTTTGAAAATTCGTTGGCATCTCCACCGTTGAATGAAGGTTTCTGTTCAACCAACGCAAACGGAATGGCTTCTTCTTCCACTGTCTCTTCCTGAACCTGCTCAACATAGTCCATAATCTGAACACCGCTATTGTTGTCCTCTGTGTTGATGATCATATCGTTGTCGAGTTTGATGTCATCGTCCACGATGTCTATCTGGTCAGTGAGGATAGGAATTTTCGGCATATCAGGAGGTGGCGGAGGTGTTTCCTGTGTGATAGGTACCATATCCTCTACTTCTACGACCTGCTCATCTTGTCCGAGAGTTGATTCGCTCTTTTCTTTCGATGTCGCCGAGAAGGCGAAATAGACGAAGAGCAATGCAACTACGAAGCCGATTTCAGTGAAAAGCAACCTTTTGTTCTCGAGATTTGCTTTGTTTGATTTCTTAACTTCCATATTAGTGTTTTTAATTTTCCGTTTATGTGTCAAAGATAGAAATTATTATTCTTATTTCAAATATTTTGTTAATTAGTTGTACATTTGTGAAATTTTAAGATATGGTTCAATTCTACATTCAGGACACTGATTTTTCGTTCAGAGCCAAGACTATCACTGCAAAATGGTTGAGAATTGTCGCTCGCGAGGAAAATTTTAAACTCGGGGCGATTTCTGTCATTTTTTGTTCCGATGATTATATCCTTAGCACCAACATTCAGTATCTTAATCATCATTATTTCACCGATATCATCACTTTTGATTATTGCTCTGGAAAACTGCTTTCCGGAGATCTGTTTATCAGCGTCGACAGCGTCAAGGATAATTCCGTAGTTTTCAAGACCACTTTCAAAGATGAGTTGAACCGAGTGATCGTTCACGGTCTTCTTCATCTTGTCGGTTACGATGATCACACTGACGAGGAGAAAACAGTGATGAGAAGTAAGGAGGATTATTATCTTTCCAAGTTAGATTCTTTACGTTAAATTCATTTCATTATGAATTCATTCTATGATGTTATTGTGGTCGGCGGAGGTCACGCTGGTTGCGAGGCTGCTTATGCGGCCGCAAATATGGGGTCGTCCGTTCTTCTCATTACTATGGATATGTTGGGGTTCGCGAGGATGTCGTGCAATCCTTCCATCGGAGGAATTGCAAAGGGGCAGATTGTCCGTGAGATTGATGCTCTCGGGGGAGCGTCCGGAATTGTAACCGATGCCTCTACTCTTCAGTTTAGGATGCTTAATCGCTCCAAAGGTCCGGCAATGTGGAGTCCTCGAGCTCAATGCGACAAAATCCAGTTCTCGGAAAATTGGCGTAGAATTCTCGAAACTAATTGTCATTTAAGCATTTACCAAGATTCAGCCGTTTCTTTTCTCTTCGATGGTTTCAAAATCACCGGGGTTTGTACGACCACTGGCGCAATTTTTAATTCTCAGACGGTTGTTCTCACAGCAGGAACGTTCCTTGACGGTAAACTTTTCATAGGGCGCACAGAATTTGAAGGAGGCAGGATAGGGGAGTTGGCTTCTCACGGGCTGACCGAGCAATTGGTGTCTATGGGAATTTCTACTGCTCGTATGAAAACGGGCACGCCACCGAGGATTGACATTTCCTCCGTTGACACTTCGAGTTTTGTTTTACAGACAGGCGACGAACGCCCTGACAAGTTTTCGTTTCTTCCTTTTTTGTCTACAGCTCAGAACGGGACTCCACAGATGCCTTGTTTTATTCTTCACACTAACGAAAAAGTTCACGACATTTTGAGATCCGGTTTTGGTGAGTCTCCTTTGTTCACAGGCCTCATTCACGGAAAGGGTCCGAGGTACTGCCCGAGCATTGAGGACAAGTTGAGGGTTTTTCCCGACAAAGATTCTCACCAGTTGTTTCTTGAACCGGAAGGCAGGAACACTAACGAGTACTATCTTCAGGGTTTTTCTTCTTCGCTTCCTCTCAAGATTCAGCTTGACGCTCTTCATTCTCTTCCTGGATTTGAACGCGCCAAAATCTATCGCCCTGCTTATGCTGTGGAATACAATTATTTTGATCCTCTTCAACTTCATGCTTCTCTCGAACTCAAGTCTATTGACGGTTTGTTTTTCGCTGGTCAGATTAACGGGACAACGGGATACGAGGAAGCTGCGGCTCAAGGTTTAATAGCAGGGATAAACGCTCATCTTAAATCTCATAATCTTCCTCCGTTCATTCTTAAAAGAGACCAGGCTTACATCGGAGTTTTGATTGATGACTTGATCACTAAAGGTGTTGACGAGCCCTATAGAATGTTCACTTCAAGAGCTGAATTCCGCACTTTGCTTAGACAGGATAATGCTGATTTTAGGCTTACTGAATTGTCTCATAAGATTGGTTTGGCAGATGATTTCAGGTACGACTACACTCAGAAAAAGTATAATCTGATTGATAGGGTAGTGGCACTTTCTGAGAACACTAACGTCAAAAGCAAGGATGTGAATGACTATCTTATTTCAGTTGATTCTTCATCGATTTCCGAGTCAAAACGAGTTTCCGATCTTGTTGCAAGGCCTGATGTTTCGCTTGAAAAAATACTCAGTTTTGTTCCACGTGGAACTTTTTCCAATCATAATGTTGATTTAGAGTCTGATTTTAAGTTTCCTGCTGCTACGTTACTGAAGTCTGGCGTACACTATAAAGATCTTTTGTCTTACTGCACTTTCAGTGCATTGCAGAGTCTTTTCTCAACGGATTTGATTAGTGATTATTCTTTTAAATCTGCTATGTTCATTCTGAAATTCAACACGACCTACCCTGTTGCGGACTTAGATTTGGACATTTTGGATTCTATTTTGGATGGCTATTTCAAAAAAGATGTAATGGATTCTGCTGAAGTAATGTTGAAGTACCAGGGCTATATTTCTCGTGAACAGAAGGTGGCTGACAAGATTATGAGACTGGAGAATCTTGAGATTCCTGAGAACTTTGATTTCGACAAAGTTACTGGGCTGACTATCGAGTGTCGAAATAAATTCAAAAAATACAATCCTCGCACAATCGCTCAGGCTTTCCGTATTTCGGGTGTTTCGCCGGCCGACATTTCTGTGCTTTTAGTCTATTTTGGTCGCTGATTTGTTCCACGTGGAACAAACTATCCATTTTTATCGATCTGTAAACAGTTGTATAATGATGAGAGAACGGCCACACGACTGCGGTCGGCTGATCTGCACGGCAGATCTCGTAGCGGCATCTTACAATGCCGAGGCCGATGTCTAATCCCCTGCCAGCAAAGCTGGCTGTCCCCGAGGACATGCGCGGTCATACGACCGCGGT
>JBAYFJ010000118.1:0-6384 GCA_041667245.1 Bacteroidales bacterium
CGGCACGCCGAAAACAGTGAAAGGCACATTGAGCTGGTTCAGCTGCAATGATCAGGTCTGCGGCACAAGGGAATATTATGATTTCAGCGTTGATGTCAAAGCCACGAAGGCAGCGAATGTCGCTTCGGGTCAAACTGAAGCAGGCGACGGAAGTTCAGACACTTCAGCGATTGCCGAAAACACTGAAAACAACTTGGTTGCGGAGCCGACAGAGGCGGCAATAGCTCATGGAATGACCGAGGAGTCCGAGAAAGCGGGAGGCTCGATATGGTCTCTGATCATCGAAGCGATTCTTTGGGGATTCGCGATGCTTCTCACACCTTGCGTGTTCCCTATGGTGCCAATGACAATCTCTTTCTTTATGAAAGGATCATCGACCCCGGCAGGAGGCAGATTCAAGGCAATAATGTACGGAATCTTCATCATTCTGCTCTACACGGTGCCTATCTCAGTCATCATACTGATCACGCTGCTGGTGGGAGGCGACGCAGTCACGGCCGACATCTTCAACTGGCTTGCGACAAGCTGGCTGCCGAACATACTGTTCTTCATCATCTTTATGATTTTCGCCGCATCCTTCTTCGGTGCGTTTGAGATCACTCTTCCTAACTCACTGGTCAACAAAAGCGACAAAAACTCAGACAAGAAAGGGCTGCTGGGCGTGTTCTTTATGGCCCTCACCCTTGTGCTGGTCTCTTTTTCATGCACCGGGCCGATTGTCGGCTCAGTCCTGATCAAGTCCACTCAAGGGGAATTCTGGACTCCGATGATCACTATGCTGGCCTTCTCGACGGCATTCGCGCTGCCATTCACGATTCTGGCTATGTTCCCGTCTCTGTTGGACAAGATGAAGAGCGGAAGCTGGCTTAATTCGGTAAAAGTGGTGTTGGGATTCATAGAGGTGGCTCTCGGATTCAAGTTCCTGAGCGTTGCCGACCAGACCTACCATTGGGGGCTTCTTGACAGGGAGATTTATCTCGCTATCTGGATAGTGGTGTTCACCCTGCTCGGACTCTACCTGCTTGGAAAGATAAGATTCGCAAACGATGACAAAGTGGAGCATATCGGCGTGTTCAGGCTGGTGCTTGTGATAATAGATTTCACATTCGTGGTCTACCTTATCCCAGGAATGTTCGGGGCGCCGCTGAAAGCGCTCTCAGGCTATCTTCCTCCTATGGAGACTCAGGATTTCATAGTGCTCAACAACGGAAACGCCGGTGCGTCAGGATCAGCCGCCACCATAGACATCGCTCAGGCGCAGGCATCGGACAATGAGTACAATCTCAAAATGCCGTTAGGTCTGAACGGCTATTTCTCATTGGAGGATGGCTTCAATGCGGCAAAGAAAGCCGGCAAGCCTGTGTTCGTGGACATCACGGGACACGGATGCGTCAATTGCAGAGAGATGGAAGCCAGAGTCTGGAGTGATCAGAAAGTGCTTCAGATGCTCAGGGACGAATTTGTCATCGTGGCCTTGTACACAGACGACAAGACAAAACTAAAGGAAAAAGACTGGATTAAGGCTGAAAACGGCAAAGTTCTCAAAGACCTGGGCAGGGCCAACTCCTACATAGTCCGCGAGAGGTTCGGAGTGAACGCCCAGCCCAATTACGCCATATTGACACCGGACGGAGAGCAGCTCGTGCCGATCAGAGGCTACAACCTGAGCGTGGAAGGCTTCATCGCTTTCCTCCAGTCAGGCATCGCCGCCTTCAACAGCAAAACAAAATAGATCACTTCCTGTCTTTCTTTCCGAACAGAAGATCAAAATCCCTGTCAATAGATTTGGATGCCTTTTTCTCAGGGATGAACTCCCATTTTCCAACTACGGAAGGATTGGAAATAAGTTCAGCCGTAATGGTCTTATGCTCAGCAATATAGTCATACAGGACACTCCTGATTTCAGGATACTTAGCAACCACCCTGTCCTGGATTCTGTCCGTGTCCACACCGGCGCCTTTCTCAAGAAGGCCGCCTCCGCCGCTCGCACGGTAAGAAGTCATCGCAACGTTGTAAGTCGAATCTGAGGAAAAGACTCTTCCGTCAGCAAGCGAACTGATCAAAACTCTGGAACCGAACGGCTTCGTTATGTCCACAACGTAATCCAGACCTCCCGCAGAGTCGAAATTGTAAGAGCGATTGACGAAATGCCACCTTTCGTGCCAGGAACGTCCATCGTCACCCTCCTCAATACGGAGGACATTGGAACGGAGCCCGTCAAACGTCTGAATCCACTGATCGTAGGAATATTCCAGATATTTCCGGATCTCATCCCCCGTCATAGTCACCACGTACAACTGATTCTCGTAAGGATAGATAGTGAACAGATCGTTGAAAATCACATCTCCGGACTTGATGAAGCCGTTGTAAGTCAGAGGAGCGGCAAAAGAGACCAGGGCAGGCTCACAGGAAAGAGAAACGGAATGGATCAAATCCATATACAGGCTCATCCCCTTGAACGCGTCCCGCGTTCTCATATCCACAGACAGACTGCCGACCTTGCGCATCGTGAAAGCCTTCACGGCCTCGTAATCCTTTGCGAAAAAGTCTCTCATCTTCGAGTCGGCCTTTTTGGGATCCACCTTGATCAATTCTCCTGAAACCGTCTTAGTGACAACTTCTCCGTTTTTCACTGACAATTGGATGGTCCCGTGCCCAACATTCTCAGCATGGCTTCCTGAATTGATGAGACAGATGGTGTCATTCCTGCAGATGACGGCTCTGTGATCGTGAGAGCAGACGAGAAAGTCCACTCCTGAAAGAGAATTCATAAGGTCAAGCCCCTGATTCTCAAGAACCTGCCCGTCTCCAGTCCCGGTACCGGAATGAACGGCCACAATCACGACATGAGGCTTCTCCTTAGCAATGACCTTGTCCACGTCCTCCTGAACCAGAGGGAGGAGCGACTTGAACTCCATTCCAGTCCAAAGACTTTCGTCCAGCCACTCTTTCATATTGGGATTGGTGAAACCGAGTACACAGATCTTCAATCCATTCCGCTTCAGACAGGTGTACATCGGGAAATAAGGCTTACCGTTGTCGGAGCGTATGGCATTACCGGCAAGAAAAGGAATTTTCAGATCTTTCATCTGTGCGGCCACCCTGTCGTAGACCTTGTGCCCCGGCTCAATGTCGTGATTCCCTACCACCACGGCGTCATATCTCATATAAGAGGCTATTCGGGGATATAGATGCGGCGTGAGCGTGTCGACATAATTGTAGTAATAGGCGGCGTTGTCTCCCTGAAGGCAATCCCCCGCATCAACCATAATCACATTCTCGGCACCATTGACTCTGCGCACGCTGTCAGCATAATAATTGACCGCCATAAGAGACGGCCGGATTCTGCCGCCGGTATAAGTTGAATCGAACCAACTGCCGTGGACGTCATTGGTAGTGAGCAGCTGAAGAGTGTAAGTCCCGTCTTTAGGGCCTGTGCAGGAAGACAGAAGCCCCAAGCATAAAAAGATATATAAAAACGACTTTTTCATAATGATTATTTGTGTGTCAATTTGTCGAGATTGAAAAGAAGAGAGACTTTCTGCTGACAGCCGGAATAGCCGTCATTGAAATGAAACACAGCAGACAGCGAAAGATCCAGAAAATCGCTGATATGAGGCTGCCAGTAGGCCTCCAGTCTGGTGTAGCAGGCAGGAGCGGAGCCGTCCTCGCGGACTCTGTAGAAAGAGGATCCGTAGTAAAGATTATCCCCATATCTGCCCCCGTTACGGTCCATATTGCCGTACATAGGCATCATATCGTCTCCGTAAAAAACAGTTGAATGGATGCCGACATTCCATCGTCTCACGTCCAAAGTCAACTCTCCTCCGCAAGGCAAAGAGAAATTCTGGTCCGCCGCCCTGTCTTTCTGAAGTCCGAGCAGGAAAGCCGCCTGAGCTGAAAGCAACTGGAAATTTGTGCCTTTTGAGAAGTCCGCCCTAAAGAAAGGCTGAATGAGATTGTTGTCCACAACCCCTTCCTGCCGAAAGGAACAGGCGTAATGGTAGAACTGTCCCGCCACTCCGGCCGAAAACAAATTCGAGAGCCTGACCTTGGCGAAAGCGGTGAGCATAAACCGCTCACGGCGTGTCTCTGACTGCATCCCCATCCAGTCGAGAGCGACCTCGCCATACAGAGAAGAGCTTCTGTATTTCAACATCATTCCCTCCAACACGGAATCGTAGACTCTGACCGAATCGGAGAAGAACGCCTCCGAATACTCTCCTTCAAGATAAGACCTTGGATATGCCCCCGCAACGCATGAAAGCGTTCCCTTACCGACTTTCGCATTGAGATTGTACCAGAATGAGGTTTCCTCTCTGACTTTCGTTCCGTCACCGGCGTCTTTCCTCAAATCAGCGCCAACCATTATTCGATGCAAAAAGCGGTCACCGCCGCCAATCGAAAGCCCGATTGACGGATTGAGACGAAAATTGTTGATGGTCATAGACCTTGAGTACTTGTTGCCGGGAAATTCCTTATTGTTGAAATTGTAGTCGAAGACAAGATTGTAGGCCAAAGCGACCGTGGACTGATTGGGGCTTAAAGAATCGTAGACTCCCTTCGCCTGAAGAGAGCCGACACACAGCGAGATAGCTGCTATGAGGAGTATCCTGGTTTTCATTATTTTGTAAATTTACTAAATTTCTTCCCAAATCGCTCAAAAAGCGACATTTTCACCCTATCTTCGTAAAAACAATATCTCACGACAATGTTGAAACTTCAAACTCCCGTCAAGATTAAGACCGGCAAGGTAAAAATCTCTTACGATGACAAGATTATGATCCTCGGCAGTTGCTTCGCGGACAACATAGGCCGACTGATGCAAAACGCCGGATTCGATGTCCTTGTCAATCCTTTCGGGACACTTTACAATCCAAAGTCAATTCTTAATTCCGTGAAAAGGCTGCACTCCGGACATCCGTTTACAGAAAGCGACTGTGTGACAATCGGTTCCGGCAGCACCCTGATCTGTTCCTTCAGCCACGGGACAAAACACGGAAGAAAGACCGCGGGGGAATTTCTAAACGATGCCAATGAGGATCTGAAAAAAGCGTGCGATTTCTACAATCGCTGCAATCGGGTCATCATTACTTTAGGAACAGCATGGTGCTACAATCTGAAAACCACGGGAGAAACAGTGACGAATTGTCTGAAACGTGATGCATCGGAATTCAACAAAGTGATGATGAGCATTGAGGAAGTGGAAAAGGCCGCCGGTGAGACAGTCCGCGAGTCGCCTGACAAACAGTACATTCTGACAGTCAGCCCCATAAGACATTTGAGCGACGGGGCGCACAACAACCAGTTAAGCAAGAGCACTTTGCTAATCGCTTCCGACAAAATCGCGGAAAATGAGAACTGTGACTATTTCCCTTCCTACGAGATAGTGATGGACGAACTCCGGGACTACAGATTCTACGCCGAGGATATGGCTCACCCTTCGGATCAGACAATCGGCTATCTGTGGGAGAGATTCATCGATTTCTCAATGGATGACAAATGCCGGCAGACCATCTCAGACAAGTTAAGGGACTTCAAGAGGTCATCACACATACCTATCAATTACTGAGAGATTTAGCTCAGATGCTTTCCGTGGCAGTACTTGTAAAGCAGTCCGCTTCCGCAAGGACAAGGGTCATTTGGTGCGACGTGCTTCACCGCCATAGAGAAAGGAAAGCCTTTCCCTGTTTTGTGCCCGACCAGCTTGTTCAAATCCGACAAGTCAGGATAGCCGTCAGTCGATGTCGGGCTGGGAAGTTTCCATTCCGGCGGAATGTCCTTAGGCAGAGTGGTGAACAAACGCTCTTCTTCCGGAAAATCAATATCGCATATTGTCTTCATATCAGGAATGAGCAGCCTTTTGTCCTCAAGAGCCGTGCGCCCTTTAAGAACCCATTTAGGAAGACTGTTGGCATAAGCGATCACGGCATTGCCGAAATTAACCAGTTCCGCAGGCGTCTTTAATTTGTCCCATACGTCAAAAACACATTCGAAAAGCGGCGATGACAAAGGGTCATCCATATCCACATCCTGACTGTCAAGCCAGATGAATTGAAGTATCACATCAATCTTATTATCCTCGAAATCGTATTTCTTCAGCTGCCCTTTAAGACGGAGGGCCTCATCGCCATCCTCCTGCAGAGTCGCAAATGGTACCCCTGCCATATTGAGATAACTATAATCATAAGGACGGTAATTCCATTTCACTCCCAATTTCTTCCGAGCCGCAATGACCGGAGCAGGGTCTTGACATAAAATAGAAGTCATCTTGCCATCTAACGTGAGATATGGGATGATCGGCACCGTGTCGATAACATGGAGCGCCATCGGCAAGCCTTCCCCTCCCAGTACCTTAGAAAGAGAATCGAAAAGGACACCGGA
>JBAYFJ010000119.1:0-6343 GCA_041667245.1 Bacteroidales bacterium
AACTTATGAACAAGATATTAAAATCATTGGCAATAGCCCTGAGTGTCTGCGGTCTTCTCTGCGCTTGCGAAGAGTCCGACGACAACCACACCGCACTGCAGGTGAGCGGCATTTCGGCAGAAGCATTGCCCGGAGCGATAGAACTCAGATGGCAGGAAGTGAACGATGACAACTTCCTCTATTCCGAGATGAGCTATTACGATTTCGGCAAGCAGAAGACGGTTACTAAGAAATTCAGCCGTTACGCGACATCCTGCCGCATAGACAGTCTGCTCAACCGTTACGGCGACTACACTTTCGTCTTCACCTCTTACGATGTGGACGGCAATCAGGGACAGCCCGTTTCCATTTCGCGCCAGTGTCAGAAAGCCACTGCCTATTATGTGACCAAGGAAGAGAACAAGATCGCTCTCACGGAGGCTCAGCTCAGCACCAATGCCCAGGAGCCGAGCGAGGGCCCCATAGCAAATCTAATAGACGGAGACCTGAACACTTACTTCCAGAGTTTCTGGGACGAGTGGTCCTTCCCTGAGTTGAAGCCGGCGGGCTATCACAACGTGGCCTTCGATTTCCGGAAAGACGTCACAGCAATCAGATTTCAGTACTGGAACAGAAAGAAAGGCGGCTCCCTTCCTCAGAAAGTCAACCTTTACGGAAGCACAGACGGAGAAAGCTGGAGACTCATCCAACAGCTTGAGAATCTTCCTTCCGATCCCGGTTCCTCATTCTCATCGGATTTGATGCTGCTTGACGACCCAATCTCTCATCTGAAGTTCGAGGTGATAGAAGGCACCGACATCTACAATCCATTCTTCTGCATCGCGGAAATTGAATTCTACGAAGTGGTCAGAGAACTGGTAGACCCTGAACAGGAATAATATACATTGACACAACACTATGAACATAAACAAGTTATTGGGATATATAATTTTGGCGTTTGCCGCCGTACCGTGCCTTCTCGCATGCAGCGAAGAGAAAGATCTGGAGAGTTATTTCGAGAGCAAACCATTTGCCTTGATCACCGCGAATGACGGAGAGAACAAGACAATTTCGGCAAATGTTGACGATCACACCAACACTATTGATTTCTCATTCAGCAATCAGGCGGACATCAGCGCGATGAAAGTTAGCTTCCAGCTCAACCCCGGATTCTCAATGGTCTCGCCGAGTGAGCTTGAGTCGGTTATGGACTTGTCCGAAAATCAGACGGTGATCGTCTCCTCCAAAGGCAAGGAGTTCGCCTACACAATGAGCGCGGTCAGGTCTATGCCTCTTCTTTCCGCTTCTTTTGAATTCAGAGGAAGCAAAATCGAGGGAGAGATCAGCAATCAGAACAGGACGATCACATTCCACGTCAATTCAATCTATGCATCGGAATATCCCGAACTGCTTCTTTCAGAGATCCCTCTGACCGTGGAACTTTCCGACAATTACACGGCGGTCACAAAGCAGACCGTTTTCGACCTCTCAAAAGAAGGGAGTTTCGAGATCATCAACGGACAGTCGCGCCTCAGCTACAAGCTGGTCACGGACGTGAATCTCATAAGGGTGAAAGACTATCTTTCAGAATTCAAATTCAAGAGAGGCGTCAATCTTTCCTACTGGATGGTCGTGGACGGTACGGACAGAGACTGGCTCGGCTACATAGACCCGAAAGCCTTCCCGCTTTGGAAAGAGCTCGGCTTCGATCATTTCAGAGTACCTGTAAGCGAGAACGTCCTTTTCAACGAAGACGGCTCTCTACACGAACTTGCGGTCACCAAACTGCACGAGTTCTTCGACTGGTGTGAGCAGAACGGAATGTACGCCATTCTCGATATGCACCAGCTTAAGCCAAGAGAAGGGACAACTTCTTATCGCGAGGAAGAGCTGTTCGGAACGGAGTATCCTGAGTTCAGAGCGCATTTCGTAAACATCTGGTCTAAGATCAGCGAGGAGTTCAAAAGACACAGTCTCAATTACATAGCATACGAATTACTTAACGAGCCTCACGACGGTACCGACAATGCGGGCGAGTGGAACAAACTTCAGAAAGAAGTGCTCACAGCAGTCCGCGCACAGGATCCCGAGAGAATAGTTTTTGTTCCTTCTATGGGATGGCAGGACTACAATTACATCAATTACGCAGATGCCGCGGACGGAGATCCTAACATCGTGGTTTCCTACCATTATTACCTCCCAATGCTTCTGTCTCACTACAAGATGCTTGCTTGGGTTGGCTATCAGGGAGCGGTGCAGTACCCCGGTCGCGTCATCCCTACCAAGGCAGACGCAGACAAATACCCTAAGTACTCGTATTTCTACAACACCACCTACAATGCTGACAGAATCAAGAATGAGATGACCAAGGCAGCCGTCAACGGCACCACCGCGCAGATGAAAATCCATTGCGGGGAATTCGGATGCAGCAAGAACGTCACAGCTTCGATGCGTCTTCAGTGGTTCACGGATATGATTGCGGCTTTTGATGCCAACAACATTCCTTGGACTCTATGGGAGTCGCTCGGAGGCGGGTTCGGTTTTGTGGACGAAGACGGCAGCGGAGGCAACAGAATCAATGTCGACCTTCTCAAGATACTCACGGGCAAGGAACTGACAGCGGCTGAGGCAAAGGCTATACTGGACAAATTCGGATTCAAAACATATTGATTGAATGAGAATCTGTTGCAGCAACAAGGCTATTGTGTTGATAGCATCGGCATTGATGCTCCTGTCTTGTGAGGCTGGGGCTCGAGGGGGCGATGGCATTTTGAATGCCGACCCTCTCTACAAAGTCGAACTGCTAAAAGACGGCAAGTGGAAGAAGACCGATGTGCTTTCAGCCAAGGTCTCCGACTATGCGCCCAACCCTGCGGAAGGCTACCCTCAGCACATTATGAACTTCTCGATGTTCACCGATGATTTCGAGGACTCCTTGAAGATAAGAATCACCCTCAAAGGCGGGCGCAAGTTCGGCGAAGTGGCCATCCGGCCGTTGTCTTACGGCATCAAGCCGACTTTCAGCGACGGAAAGTCCGTCGAATTCACGCTTCCGGATCCGGGCAAAAAAGTCTCGGTGGAATTTGACGGGGACAGACTGGGCAATCTGTTCATATTGCCGGACCTTCCTGACGCCGAAGTTCCTCAGGAGAGTGACAGCGTCCTTTATTTCGGTCCCGGGGTGCACGAAGCTGGTCTGATCAACGTGGTTGACAAAGACAATTACACCATATATATAGATGAGGGCTCCGTTGTGCTCGGAAGGATTAATGCCGAAAGATCCGATAATCTGAGAATATGCGGCCGCGGAGTGTTGTGTTCGTCAAAGGAGAACCACGGCGAGGGCCGGTCCCCTCAGATAACGACCATCGATTGCGACAATCTGTCTTTGGAAGGGATAATGCTCAGGGACACTCCGAACTGGACTCTCAAGATAGTGGGCAGCGACGGAGTGCACATAGACAACATCAAGGAAATCGGATGGATAATGAATTCCGATGGAATGGACTTCGTCTGCTGCAGCAACGTGCTGGTTGAGAACACTTTCCAGAGGAACTACGACGACAACATAAGCATCAAGGCCTTCAACGGAACCCATTCCTACAAGGAGACCAATTCCGAGGACTATGCCGCCGGAATGGTTGCCTCCATCCCTCAGGACAAATTCAAGGTGGAGAATTATGAGATCCGGAATTGTGTCTTCTGGGCGGACAAAGCTCACAATATGCTTGTGGGCCCGGAGGCCAGAGGCCTGTCTTTCAACAACATACGATTTCACGATAACATCGTCCTCGAGAATAGGCAGGATGACGAGACTTATCCCGGGACTATGGCCATAATGGTGGCTGACAATGGGACTTTCGACAACATTTCTTTCGAAGACATAATAGTCGAGGACATCAACGGAGGAAAAGTCTTCTGCGTGCAGTTCACCAACTCTTGGGCTTACGCCGGACTTTACGGGCAATGGGCCAGGAACATAACCTTCAGGAACATCTCCCATTTCGGGAACAGGGCCTCGGGAAGCAGGCTATTCGGCCTGAACGAATCCCAGTGCCTGGACAGCGTGGTCGTGGACAATTATTCTGAGAACGGGGTGAAGGTTTCCGGAGCGGACAACTGCCATATAGAGATGAACGAATATGTCAAAAATGTGATTTTCGAGTAATCATATAATTATCTAATAAACACTTTTATTTTTTCAAATCATTATGAACAAGTATTTTAATTATGCTATCGCAGCCATAGTCCTCACGGGCCTGTCAACCGCGGGTTGTGCTTCTTCAGAAGAAGAAATCACTCCTTCCGGCAACACGAACAAGAGCGAGCTTAAGATTCAGACTCGCGCTGACGCTGCTGAGGCTGCTTATCCTCACAAAATCTTTCTCGTTGCCGACGGGTTGATTGAAAATAGCGCAAGCGGAGCAAACGCTGCCGCTCTGACACCGTTCTCCGTTGAGCCGGGCACGTATTCAGTGTATGCCACAGCCGCTTCGGATGAGGCGAACCTCACTTTCTCGGGCATTGACAAATCGGGCAGCATCACAAGCTCCAGAATCAAGATTAAGGATATGACAGCTCAGATTCCGGAGATTCTCGTAGGCAATTCCGATCCTGTGACTGTCGGAGAGGTGGACGCTACGGCAAACATCGAACTTAAGAGGGTTATCGCATCGGTGGATGTCACGCTCAACGGTCTCGAGACCCTTGACGCCACCTCCATCACCCTTACCATCAACAATATGTACGATCAGGTCTCTCTTGACGGAGCTCCTTCCAAGAGCGGCGCTGCTTTCGTGTCCAAGAGTTTGACACTTACAAAGAACGCTTCCGGCAAATTCGTCGGCAACGCGATTGTCCTTCCTACAGACGCAAACGCCACGGCATTGTCGCTGGTTTACGACATCAACGGGACAAAGTACGAGAGCGCTCCTAAAGGCAAGATCGAGGCTAACAACCATTATTCTTTGACAACAAACGTTGACGGCGCGACCGCAAGCACTTACAAACTTACCTCCGTGGCGACATACGCTCAGTGGAACAGCGAGCTCGTAAGTTTGAGCGACAGCTTCAACACCACAGCGGAAAAGGCTTGGGTGGGACCTACGGCGCTTCCTTACAGTTTTCAAGGCACTTATGACAATTTCTGGGCTTCCTCAGACGGTGGAGACTCCGGCTGGGGTGAGACATATTGGGCCACAAACCTTTACGACGGCAACAAGACGGACGGAAGCAACTATTGGGCTCCCGCAACATGGGATGTGACCGCTCCTAAATGGTATATTGATCTGGGTGCGGCAAAGCAGGGCTTGACCATTACCTATTGGAACAAAGCCGGCGGAAAAGGAGGTCAAAAGATCAGAACAATCGACATTTTCGGTAGCAACTCCAAGGATGACTACAATGACAAGACCTCAACTTGGACCAAGATTATGACCTTCACCTCCGACAAGACCACTCCTACGACTGACGCGGGAGCCGAAGTCACCACAGGCCAGATCAAGTTCGCTGAAGACGGCTCGCTTTCTTACCAGTACATTCTCTGCACATTCACCTCAAAAGTCAGCAACACCGGTGAGGTGGTTACGGATAATCTTGATGTCAACGTAGGTGAGTTGGAATTAGCAACTTGGGAATATAAATAGCCGATATGAGAGTGTCAAACACAAGAAACATCATTATGCGGATGAAGTCGGGTTTCGGCATGCAATTGCTTTTGTCGCTCCCGCTGCTCTTTGCTTTCTGTTCGTGCGATTCGGACAGCGCCAAGGAGGACTTGCCTAATGAGAAAGATTTGCTCTGGAACATCGTCCCGGCTCTGCCCTCATCGGCAGAAGGCTTCGCAGGACTGGAGCAGTACGGTGTTTCTCTCTATTGTTTCAACCAGCTGTCTTCCGAGTGCTTGCAATTTCAGAATGCGGAATCGTTCAGCTCCCTGAAATCCTTTACGGTTGAGAAAGCCGCCTATTCCATAGTCGCCTTCCTTGCAGACAAGCAAAGCGCGGATCTTTCCTATGACGCCTCAAGCAACGCGCGAAAGAGCGATTTTGTTACGGTCCATTATTCCGAGGCCAACCTTCCCGATCTCGTTCTCGCTTCCGCCTCAGTGACTAAAGATGTCACCGCCAATGTGGAGCTGAGCAGTCTTGAAAGAATGGTGGGAGGCCTGAACATCAGTTTTACCGATGTCCCTGAAGACGTCACGTCCGTAGAATTGACTTTGAACAATCTTTACGACGAATTCAATTTCAACGGGATGTACGGTTTTTCCACAGGCTCTTCCGTCTCAAAGAAAATCCTGATGACCCGCAGCGGAACCACTTTCTCATGTTCATCAGTCACTCTGCCAACAGACACCGAGATC
>JBAYFJ010000120.1:0-6220 GCA_041667245.1 Bacteroidales bacterium
AAGTCGCTTGAGAGCGCCGACAAACTGAACAAGTAAGGCTAAGCGGCAAATACAAAAAAACCGGGCATACGTCAAAACGCATGTCCGGTTTTTTTAAGCCATTTTACTATTCTCCTTTGTCGCGGAGAACAATGTCGCCTGCGGAGCAGTCCACTTCGATGACGGAATCCTTGTGCACCTTGCCGTCCAGCACATCCGTGGCGAGCCGGTTGACAAGTTCTCTTTGAAGAATCCTTTTGACAGGTCTGGCGCCGTACGCCGGCTCATAACCGACATCGACTATGTGCTCCTCGAACGCCTTGGTGAAAGTGATGTTCACCCCGTTCTCCGACAACTTGTCCTGAAGCTGCTTCATCTGAATGTGCAGAATCTCCCGGATGTCCTTCCTGCTGAGAGGATCGAACATTATGATCTCGTCAATCCTGTTCAGAAATTCAGGTCTCACAGTCTGTTTTAGAACCTCAAGCACTTGAGACTTGCATTCAGCAAGCATCTCGCGCCTTCTCTGTTCAGCCTGTTTCTCGGCTTGCGGATCCGAACCCTCAAGACCGACGGAAGGGAGTTTCTCCATATAATTCTGAATAATGTCCGAACCGACATTAGAAGTCATAATAAGGATGGTGTTCTTGAAATCCACAGTTCTGCCTTTGTTGTCGGTGAGACGACCGTCATCCAGCACCTGAAGCAGGATGTTGAACACGTCCGGATGCGCCTTCTCGATCTCATCAAGAAGCACCACCGAGTAAGGTTTGCGCCTCACTGCCTCTGTCAACTGCCCGCCCTCGTCATAGCCGACATATCCCGGAGGAGCTCCGACAAGACGACTGACCGTGTGACGCTCCTGGTACTCGCTCATATCGATACGGGTTATCATATTCTCGTCATTGAACAGGAATTCCGCGAGAGCCTTTGCCAATTCTGTCTTTCCGACACCTGTCGTTCCCATAAACAGAAACGATCCTATCGGCCTCTTCTCGTTGGACAGTCCCGCGCGACTCCTTCTGACCGCATCCGAGACAGCTTTGATGGCTTCGTCCTGTCCGACTACCCTCTTGTGCAGTTCAGTCTCCATACGCAGAAGTTTTTCCTTCTCGCTTTCAAGCATTCTCTGAACCGGTATGCCTGTCCATTTGGCCACCACGTCAGCGATGTCTGCCGGCGTAACCGATTCAGTGACAATAGGATCTTTGATCTGAGTCTGCTGCGAGGTCAATTCGTCAATCTGTTTCTGAGCCGCCGCTATCTTCCCGTAGCGAATCTCCGCCACCTTGCCATAGTCCCCCGCTCTCTCGGCCGCCTGAGCCTGAACCTTGTAGTCGTCAATCTCCTGACGAGCCTTCTGAAGGCCCACGAGAATACTTTTCTCCTGATTCCATCTTTTCATCAAAGCGGCTTTTCTCACCTGACAATCACTCAACTGCTCATCGATCTTCTCCATCTTCAAAGAAACGCCCTCTCTCTTAATTGCCTCCTTCTCGATCTCCAGCTCTTTGATCTTGCTGTTCAGATCGTCAATCGGCTCCGGAACGGAATTCATCTCAAGACGCAGTTTGGCCGCAGCCTCGTCCACAAGGTCAATTGCCTTGTCAGGAAGGTACCTGTTGGTGATGTAACGATGCGACAGATTCACAGCCGTGATCAGCGCATCATCCTCGATACGCACCTTGTGATGGTTCTCGTATTTTTCCTTAAGGCCTCTGAGTATGGCTATTGACTCCGCCGGAGAAGGTTCGTCTACCATAACAATCTGGAATCTTCTCTCCAGAGCCTTGTCAGTCTCGAAATACTTCTGGTACTCGTCAAGAGTCGTGGATCCGATGGTCCTCAACTCGCCTCTGGCAAGAGCCGGTTTCAGTATGTTGGAAGCATCCATCGCACCGGAAGATCGTCCGGCACCGACAAGCGTGTGTATCTCATCAATGAAAAGGATAATATCCCCCGCGCTGTCGACCACTTCCTTCACTACGCCTTTCAGCCTTTCCTCAAATTCTCCCTGATACTTCGCTCCAGCGATCAGCGCTCCCATATCCAGAGAAAAAATCTTTTTGTCCTTCAGATTCTCCGGGACGTTGCCGTCCACTATTTTCTGGGCGATTCCTTCTGAAATCGCCGTTTTTCCCACACCCGGTTCTCCGACCAGGATAGGATTGTTCTTAGTCCTTCTGCTCAGAATCTGCAGCACCCTTCTGATCTGCTCGTCTCTGCCGATGACCGGGTCAAGTTTGCCTTGAGCGGCCATATCATTCAGATTGATGGCGAATTTGCTGAGGAATTCGTAAGATTTGTTGTCCTGTGTCTTATTTTCCATAAACATTGTCTCCTTTTACCCTTCGGATTCATCGGCCGTACCTTACGCAGGAATAGCCGTCTGCTCCGAAGAACAAACGGCTATCGTCAAATTATATTCCATCCCCGCGACTCTGACAAATTGTCAGTGGCGGAGTATTAGGCTATTTTGCAGGAGTGGCAGGGGCTTCCTGTGCCGGTGCCTCTTGCGCTGGTGCCTGCTGCGCGGGAGCAGTAGGGAACGCAGGCTGCTCGGAAGCCGCCGCATTCTCAATCTGATCAGAAACGTCCACACCGGCGCCCTTTGAGCCGCCCAATGTGAAAGAAGTGATGATGGAAACCACAAGGATGAAAGTGACCAGGCCCCAAGAGATTCTCTCCAGCATATCAGCAGTCTGCCTTACGCCGAAAGTCTGGTTGCCCGCAACGAAGTTACTTGCGAGACCGTCACCTTTACCGTTCTGGAGCAACACTACGATAGTCAGAAGGATGCTGGCCACGATGATAAGTATTGTCAGAATTGTAAAAATTGCATTCATATTAATATGTTAAATTATTTTGTTCCCAATTTTTGGATTTGACTTGCAAAGTAAGCGTTTTTTTCCGGATATGCCAAAATTAGTTTGGAATAAATCTTTCCAGCCTCCTCATAATAGCCCTGTTCGATGTAGATTTTCGCCAGAGTCTCAGTGCAGAAGACATTGTCGTTTAGCACGGAGGCGGCAGAAGGGTCGTCTTCCTTGCCTGAATTCGCTTTTGCGGCGAAACCGGAGAACAGGCCGTCCGAGCCGGTGCGCACCTCATCGTACTGAGTTTGAGAGAAATAATCCCCTCCCACAACCCTAATTTGCCTTTTCGGAGTCTCCCTCTTTTCCTCACGATCTTCCACGACCGCCTTTTCCGGCTCTATGTATGACTTCAGAAGCTCACCCACGTTTTTGTCGGAATAATCCTCATTGCCCACAGGTCTTGCAAGATTGCTAATGACAGACCTTGAACTGATGTACAAAGCCGCATCCGAGTACTGTTCGTCGCCCCAGTTCTTTCCGCCTATCGCCGACATACGCGCGCACAACTCTCTTCTCGCAGCCCCGAACCACGGGTAGAGATTGATTTCGTTAGCCAATTCGTCAACTGACAGTTCTTTCAAATCCATTGTTGCCATAGCGATTACCAGTTTGCGACAGTCGCGTTAAAAATGTCATCTACAAGTTTCTTCACGATTTCCTCTGTCAATGTGGATTCAACGGCGTCCAGAGATTGGGCGGAATCATAATCGGCATACTGGGAGAAACTCTTGTCGAAATTGTCCTCAGGGTACTTCTTGTTGGTGAATTCTATCTTAATCGTGACGGTGAGCCTATTCTGAGCCGCGACTTCGTCAGCCGTCACCGCCATAGCCCTCACATCGTAACCGGTCACGCTGCCTGTTATCTCTATGTCCCCGTCCATATCCACCTGCTCAAGTCTGGTCATCTTACGGAACTGATCCTTGAGCTGCTCAGTCATCTCGTTACTCAAATTAGGGTTGACCTTCAGAGCCTTGTACTCGAAATAGTTAATGGTCACCGACTTGACGTCAGGCTGAATGGATGTGCCGGAGAACGAATAGATTCCGCACGAGGACAGGCACGCCAGACTTATCAGCATCGCGGCCGTCATATATATAAAACTATTCTTCATCTTCATTTGATTTGCCTTTTTTGTACTCGTCCGGCAATTTTCTGTAAAGGGTTCTTTCGGATATGCCCAATTCGCGGGCGGCCAGTTTCCTGTTGCCGTGATATTTCTCAAGGGCTCTGACTATGAGTTCCTCGTAATTCTTCTGGACCGAGAGATCGTCTCTCTGAAGTTGTTCCTCAGGGCTTTGATGCGAGACTCCGACATTCGAAGGCACGTTTGAGGCAGCGTTGAAAGAAGGCCCGCTTACCGGAGCTCTGTAAGAAGGCTCGTCTCTCTGCCATGGAGTGCTTTCGATTCGACTTTCCTCGATGACGGGAACGGTTTCGTGACGAGGCGTCTCCGACAAAGTCTTACAGAAACTCTCCAGCGCGCTCACTCTCTGACCGAGAGTGTAGATTGCATTGAACAGAGCCTGCTTGTCGGACGCTGACATAGTGTCACCTGAGGGTGTTGACGATTTGACAGGAAGCATATTGGCATCGTCCTTCGGAAGATAATGACCCAACGTCTGAGCATCCACGGTGCATCTGTCGTCCGCTGAAACGGCTTTCTGCGATTCCAAGGCTGAGAGAGTCTCCGTGACGTTCTTGAGTTGCCGGATGTTTCCGGGCCAGCGGTAGGCGCGCAGCATCTCTATCGCCTCGTGCGTCAGGACAATCTTCCTCATACCGAACTTTTCGGAGAAATCGGAAGTGAATTTGCGAAAGAACAGGTATATGTCGTCTTTGCGGTCTCTAAGGGCCGGCATCGTGATCTGGATCGCATTCAGCCTGTAGTACAAGTCCTGTCTGAATTTCCCCTGCCCGACGGCGTACCAGAGATTGACATTCGTGGCGGCTATCACCCTGACGTCAGTCTTCTCGACTTTGGAAGAGCCGACTTTGATAAATTCACCGCTTTGAAGCACTCTGAGCAGTTTGGCTTGGGAGGATAGAGGCAATTCCCCTATCTCGTCCAGAAACAGAGTTCCCCCGTTCGCTTCCTCAAAATAGCCTTTTCGTGTCTCGGTAGCACCGGTGAAGGATCCTTTCTCGTGTCCGAACAATTCTGAATCGATGGTGCCTTCAGGAATGGCGCCGCAATTGACTGCGAAATATTTTCCTGTCTTGCGCAGACTGTTCTGATGAATTATTTTGGGAATATTCTCCTTTCCGACTCCGCTTTCGCCTGTGACGAGGACTGTCAAATCGGTGGGAGCAACGGCTACGGCAGTCTCCAGCGCCGTGTTCAAAGCCGCGTCGTTGCCGATTATGTCGTACTTGTTTTTTAACCTCTGAAGTTCCTGATTATCCATATCTGACACAAAGTTATTAAAAAGAGCGGAATAAACACCCAAAAATTGTTTATTTAATGCTCAAAAATAGCTATATTTGTAAATAATTATGTCAGCGTGCGCTGACGGGTGTTTAAAGCTATTATTTATAACTTAATTATACATAAAATGAAGAAAGGTTTAAAGTTTTTAGCTGTGGCTGTGCTTGGTTTTGCAGCTGCGGCTTGCGCATCTCCTGAGAAAATGGCCGAGATGGCCAATCAGGTTACCGTAAAATGCAATCCTGAAGTTCTCGAAGTGGTAGCAGGGAAGATTGACGCTACCATCACAGTCACTTATCCTAAGGATTATTTCCATCCTAAGGCTATTCTTGAGGTTACCCCTGTTCTCGTTTATGAGGGAGGTGAGGCTAAAATGTCCGCTTTCACATATCAGGGCGAAAAAGTACAGGACAACTACAAAGTCGTTTCAAGCGACGGCGGCACTGTGACTGAGAAAGTCCATTTCGACTATGTTCCGGGAATGGAGAAGAGCTATCTTGAGCTTCGCGGCGTGGCAAGAATCAAGGTTAAGAAAGCTACTCTTCCTACGAAGAAGGTAGCTGACGGTGCCAACACTACTTATATGCTTATTGGCGACATTGCCTCAGCAGGTGAGGTAGAATACAAGGCTGACAGCTACAAACCAATCATCGAGCAGACAGCCGAAGGCCAGATTCTTTACAAGATCAACAGTTCGGAAGTCAACAAGAAAGAGCTCAAATCAAGCTCCGTAGTTGATTTCCAGAACGCTCTCGATGCAATCAAAGCTAACGAAAGACAGACTCTAAAGAGCACTGAGGTTGTGGCTTACGCGTCACCTGACGGCGGTGAGAAACTCAACACCAAACTTTCCGACAAACGTTCTAAGAGCGCTTCCAAGGCTTGGGACAAAGTTGTCAAAGGCAAAGACGTCGCTGCTCCTGAGGTAAAGAGCATC
>JBAYFJ010000121.1:0-6176 GCA_041667245.1 Bacteroidales bacterium
CCGGCGAATTCTACCACGCCGGCCTTATCACTAACACTAATTAACGCTTTCATATTACTATTACTATTAAATTGTTTACTTCATCCTCCGATGCCAGTGTATATCATTTCGAGGAGGCTCGTGAAACGTAATTCATTAATATTCAGTGACTTACACTTCACGACAAGAGTCTATCACCCTTAACCCCTCTGACCAGTCAAGCGGCCGATCGGTCCGCCACCTCTATCCCCTGCCATCACTCGTTCCCGAGCGAATCGCTAAAACTACACAATCCTAACCCCCGGAACCGCAGTAACCCTGCCGATCACCGAAGCACTGTCACCATACCCTGCGAGAATGTCAATCGCCCTCTGCGCCTCACCCTCATCCAAAGCAATCACCATCCCCACACCCATATTATAAATGTTAAACATCTCACGATGCTCAATCCTGCCATACTTCTCCAAGAAACGGAAAATCGGAAGAATCTCCCAAGACCCCTCGCGAACCTCAATCCCCTGCCCCTCACTCAGAATACGAGGAATATTCTCATCAAAACCGCCTCCGGTAATGTGCGCCACACCGTGCACATCACAATGACGAATCACATCAAGCACCTGCTTCACGTAAATCCTCGTAGGCGTCAGAGCCACCTCACCGAGAACCTTCCCTCCCAACTCAGGATAAGCCGAATGCAAGTCCAACTTGTTGTCAGCGAAAATCTTACGAACAAGACTGAACCCGTTGGAATGAACCCCCGTGGAAGCAATCCCCACAAGCACATCCCCGACCTTCACCTTTGTGTCATCAATGAGTTTCGACTTCTCCACCACACCCGTGGTGAAACCCGCAATGTCATACTCCCCGTCAGCGTACATTCCCGGCATCTCAGCCGTCTCGCCTCCGATCAGAGCACAACCCGCCTGACGGCAACCCTCGGCAACACCCGCCACGATAGCCTCAACCTTAGCCGGAATGTTCTTGCCAAGCGCAACATAATCAAGGAAGAACAAAGGCTCCGCACCCTGAGCCAGAACATCGTTCACACACATAGCCACCGCATCGATGCCTATTGTGTCGTGCTTGTCCATTGCGAACGCAATCTTCAACTTGGTCCCGACACCGTCAGTGCCGCTGACCAGAACAGGCTCCTTGATATTCAGAGCCGAAAGATCGAACATACCTCCGAACGATCCTATGTTACCCATCACACCCAAGCGCGATGTCGAAGCAACGTGCTTCTTGATGCGGTGAACCACGTCGTAACCAGCCTCGAGGCTGACCCCCGCCTTTTCGTAATCTACTGCCATAATATTTAAAGATTAAAATTTTCCGTCAGTGTTGGCATTCTCCAGACTGTCATACAGAGAAGTCGGGTAATTGCCGTTAAAACAAGCCAGACAGAGATCAGCCCTCTGCCCCGCCTTAAACAAGGAGCCCTCCGACAAAAACGCCAGAGAATCAGCCTCTATCGCCTTGCGAGCCTCGTCCAAAGTCCTGTGAGCGCAAAGCAATTCGTGATATGTGGATATGTCCACGCCGTAGAAACAAGGGAACTTAATCTGCGGACTGGCAATCCTAACGTGCACGGCCGACGCGCCCGCCTCTCGAAGCATAGTCACAATCCTTCTGGAAGTCGTACCTCGCACAATCGAATCGTCAATCAGCACAACCTTCTTTCCGTTCACGATGCTCCTGACAGGAGACAGCTTCATCTTCACTCCCTTGTCGCGCATAGCCTGTGAAGGCTGGATGAAAGTCCTGCCGATGTACTTGTTCTTGATCAGCCCCATCTCGTAAGGAAGACCGCTCGCCTCAGCGTAGCCCATTGCCGCACTGAGACTTGAGTCAGGCACACCGACGACTATGTCAGCATCCGCGGGAGACTCTTCGAAAAGCAACTTGCCGCTCTCCTTTCTGAAAGTGTGCACATTCATCCCCTCGATGTCGCTGTCCGGACGTGAGAAATAGATGTATTCCATCGCGCACATAGCGTGACGCTGGTATTCAGAATATTTCCGGCTCCTGATTCCGTGCTCGTCGATGGTAATCACCTCCCCAGGCTCCACATCCCTGATGTACTCCGCACCGATGACGCTGAAAGCGCAAGTCTCGCTGCTCACCACATAACCGTCACCGAGTTTCCCCAACGCCAGAGGCCTGAGCCCGTACTTGTCCCGAGCAGCGTAAATACGGTTCTTAGTCATAATGAGAAAGGCAAAAGCTCCCTCAATCATATTCAGAGCCGAGATGATCGGGAAAATCCTCGGGCAATTCTTCTCGCAAGGATCCTTCTTGATCAAATGCGCCAGCACCTCGCTGTCCGAAGTCGACTGGAAAAGGCTGCCGCGATCCTCAAGATATTTACGCAGCTGAGTGGAATTCACCAGGTTACCGTTATGAGCCAATGCGAAATCCCCGCTGTTGTGCTTGAACAGGAAAGGCTGCACATTCTCGATTCCGCCGCCTCCAGCCGTAGAATAACGCACGTGACCGATGGCCATATTCCCTTTCAGCATAGCGAGATTCCTCTCGTTGAACACCTCCATCACAAGCCCCAAGCCCTTGACCCTTTTCAGCTGCTCCTCCTCATTGACAGTCACGATGCCGCACCCCTCCTGTCCTCTGTGCTGCAAAGCGTGAAGAGCGTAATATGAAATTCCAGCGGCTCCTGGGACATTCCAGACCCCGAAAACTCCGCATTCCTCGTGTAAACTTTTCAAATCTTTGATCATAATCCCGCCTCCGATGGTTCAAGAACATTCTTAAGTCGCTCATACACTGTTTTGTAGGAATCCCCTACCTGCCCTCTGTCGTGACGGAACCTGTCTTTGTCCAATCGCTCGCCAGTTGCGACATCCCATAGACGGGCGCTGTCCGGCGTCACGTCATCATCCAGAACAATAGTCCCGTCAGGCAACTTCCCGAACTGAATCTTGAAATCAACAAGAGTAATCCCGGCCTTCAGAAAAAGCGCCTTGAGACAATCGTTGATTCGAGCGGTCTGAGCATACATCTCGTCAAGCTCCTCACGCGAGGCAAGCCCAAGGGCCATAGCGTGATAATCATTGATGAGAGGATCGTTAAGATTGTCATTCTGCAGACAGAGATCGAAAACCGTACTCTTTGGCACCAATCCCTCTTCGAGGCCGAGCCTCTGAGCCATTGATCCCGCAATGACATTACGCACAATCACCTCAATCGGGATCACCTTCACCTTATTGCAAAGCTGCTCCGTGTCAGAAAGTTGCTTAATGAAATGAGTGGGAACGCCATAAGCTGCAAGATGCCTGAAAATCATGCACGAAATCCCGTTGCAGATTTTTCCTTTGTCTTTGATGATGGCTCTTTTTATCTTCATAAAAGCGGAAATCTCGTCAGTGAAATGAATTATCACCTTGTCCGGCTCATCGGTACCGAAGATTTTAAGCGAGACACCGTCGTAAATAATCTCTTTCTTTTCCATAGCCTTATTCCTCAGAGACCTGTTCCCCGGTGAAATACCTCACCGCATTGGCGAACAAAGGCTGCTCAAGATCAGCTTCTATGTTCTTGAAAAGATTAGGCTCATAGCGTTCCGAGTGGCCCATTTTACCAAGAATCTGCCCGTTCATGCTTATTATTCCTTCGATTGCATAATAAGATCCGTTTGGATTGTAAGGCGATTCCATAGTGACCTCATCTGTGATCGGGTCGACATACTGGAAAGCTACCTGCCCGTTGGCGAACAATTCCTTGGCAAGAGCGTCGCTGACTACAAATTTCCCCTCACCGTGACTTACCGGAATCGTGAACTCCTCACCCACGGTCATTCCTGACAGCCAAGGGGAATTGACCGAAGAGACGCGCGTGGTCACCATCTGGGATATGTGCCTGTTGATGTCGTTTCTAAAGAGAGTCGGAGAATCCTTGGTGACCGATCCGAGTTTACCATAAGGAAGAAGCCCCGACTTCACCAGAGCCTGGAAACCGTTGCAGATTCCCAGAATCAGACCGCCTCTTTCGATTAACTTTTGTATCTGATCGGCTATGTCACTATTATTAAGAACGTTGGCAATGAACTTACCGCTTCCGTCCGGTTCGTCTCCCGCAGAGAACCCGCCGCTCAGGGCCAGAATGTCGCATTGGGATATACTCTCGCTCATCCTCTTGATTGAACTGAATATGTCCTCGCTCTCAAGATTGCAGAAGACGCCGGTACGAACTTCGGCGCCCGCAGTCCTGAAAGCCTTCGCGGTGTCATAATCACAATTGGTGCCGGGAAAAACGGGGATATACACAATCGGCTTTTTCCTTTTGCCCTTGTACTTCAGATCGGCTTTCTTAGCCTTCACAGGCGTGACCCCTTCCATCCCTTTCGGAAGATTGCGCTTCATATCCGGTTTACTCTCAGTCGGATAGACTTTGGCGAATCTGGAAAGATTGGCATCCATCAACTCAAAAATGGACACTTTCTCACGGTTGAATCTGATGTAACCGTCCTCACCCGAGGTCACCGTGCCGATGTGCTCCGCATTCTCGAACTCGAGAGGCACCTCAGACTCCACCAAAATGCTGCCGTAATCGTAATTGAACAATTCGTTCTCGTCAAGCTTGATTTCAGCTCCGAAAGCGTTGCCGAAAGACATCTTGCAGACAGCCTCGGCCACACCGCCGAAACCGATGGCGTAACCTGAAACAATATGCTTCGTCGCTATTTCCTTCTCCACGAAAGCCCAGTTCTTCTTAAGCTGCTCAGTGTCAGGCATATAATTGGCAAGCGGCTTGTGTTTGATGAGGTACAGGCTGTTGCCCTCCCATTTGAATTCCGGAGAGATCACATTGCCTGCCTTTACCGTTGTGATGCCGAAAGCGATGAGTGTAGGAGGCACATTAATGTGCTCAAAAGTCCCGCTCATTGAATCCTTGCCCCCGATTGAAGGAAGTCCGAGAGCAACCTGCATCTTCAGAGCGCCAAGAAGCGCGGACATAGGCCTGCCCCACACCTCGGGATCCGAAGTCATCCTTTCAAAATATTCCTGATAAGAGAATCTCATCTTCTCGAAGTTTCCGCCGGCAGCGACTATCTTGGAACAAGCCTCTATCACCGAATATGCCGCCCCGTGATACGGGCTCCAGCTGGTGAGATAAGGATTGAATCCGAAAGCCATCATACTTGCGGTGTCCGTGTAGCCGTCGACCGGGAGTTTCTGGACTGAGACCTGAGTCTCCGTGGTCTGAAGCTCGCCACCGAAAGGCATAAGCACCGTGGAACGTCCGATGGTGGAATCGAACATCTCGATAAGTCCTTTCTGAGAAGTGACATTGGCATCCATCATATTGGTGTACAGCTTTGCCTTCAGGTCGTCCCCCGGCACTTCGCGCAGGAAAGGATTCCTGTTCTCGACAGGCTCTATTCTCGCCTTTGCGAAATGTTTCGCGCCGGCGCTGTCTATGAATTTCCTTTGCAGATCAGCCACCGGTTTGCCGCCGTTGAACATTCTCATTCTCTCGGTGTTCGTGACGTCAGCGACGTGTGTCACCTCGACATTCTCGCTGTGACAAAAGTCCACGAAAGCCTTTTCATCCTTAGCCTCAACGACAACTGCCATTCTCTCCTGAGACTCACTTATGGCCAGCTCAGTGGAATTCAATCCGCTGTATTTCACAGGGACTCTGTCAAGATAGATGTCCAGCCCATCCGCAAGCTCACCGATTGCCACGCTCACTCCACCAGCTCCGAAATCGTTGGATTTCTTTATGAGTTTCGTAACCTCCGGTCTTCTGAACAGCCTCTCAAGTTTTCTTTCCTCAGGCGGATTACCTTTCTGCACCTCGCTTCCGCAAGTCTCAAGAGACGCCTCGGTATGTTCTTTTGAAGAGCCGGTGGCTCCTCCGATTCCGTCACGACCCGTGCGGCCGCCCAGAAGCAGAACCACGTCCCCGGCAACCGGAGACTCCCTGCGGACATTCTCAGCTTTCACGGCACCGACCACGGCGCCGACCTCAAGTCTCTTAGCGACATAATCGGGATGATAGATTTCTCTCACGTGAGTCGTGGCAAGACCAATCTGATTGCCGTAACTCGAATAGCCATGCGCCGCCTTCTTGGAAATCACCTTCTGCGGCAGTTTACCAGGAATTGTTTCAGATACAGGACTATAGATGTCTTCGGCACCCGTAACGCGCATAGCCTGATAAACATAGCTCCTTCCGGA
>JBAYFJ010000122.1:0-6150 GCA_041667245.1 Bacteroidales bacterium
CCCAATAAGGAGCTCCCATTCCAGTCAGCGCGGGAACGAAATACACCCCGCCGTTGTCAGGAACCGTTCTGGCCAAAGCCTCAATCTGTGAGGACGACTTTATGATTCCGAGTCCGTCCCTAAGCCACTGGACCACGGAACCGCCCACGAAAATGCTCCCCTCGAGAGCGTAGTTGACAGTCTTACCGATCTTCCACGCTACGGTTGTAAGCAGATTGTGAGAGGAAGATATTGGTTTCGATCCGCTGTTCATAAGCAGAAAACATCCCGTGCCGTAAGTGTTTTTCACGGAGCCGGGTTCAGAACACATCTGTCCGAAA
Organism: Bacteroidales bacterium; assembly: GCA_041667245.1. GTDB lineage: Bacteria > Bacteroidota > Bacteroidia > Bacteroidales > UBA932 > Cryptobacteroides. Next base: position 321 of record JBAYFJ010000122.1, read on the forward strand.
AGAGCGGCCTGCTGATCTCCGGCGATTCCGCATATAGGAACCTCGTGGGCGAAAATAGTCGTCTTTGTGTGGCCGTAAACCTCGCTTGAGTCCCTGACCTCAGGCATCATAGATGCAGGAATGCCGAAATAGTCAAGAAGATCCTGGTCCCACTGCAAAGAGTGGATGTTGAAAAGCATAGTCCTCGAAGCGTTGCTGACATCGGTGACGTGAACCTCGCCCTTAGTCAGATTCCACACAAGCCAGGAATCCACAGTGCCGAAACGAAGTTTGCCTTTTTGAGCCTTCTCCATTGCCCCTGGCACATTGTTGAGTATCCATCTGATCTTGGTGGCGCTGAAATAAGCGTCGACGATAAGGCCTGTTTTAGCGCGGATTATCTCGGTCATTCCCTCTCCTCTGACTTTGTCGCAATAGTCGGAAGTCCTTCTGTCCTGCCAGACTATGGCATTGTAGACAGGCTCACCGCTTTCCGCATCCCACACAATCGTGGTCTCCCTCTGATTTGTTATCCCTATCCCCGCTATATTCTTGCCGTTAATGTCCATCCTCGCGATAGCCTCAGCTATTACCGATGCCTCCGAAGACCAGATGTCTTTAGGATCGTGCTCCACCCACCCGGGCTTAGGAAAATGTTGGGGAAACTCTTTCTGAGCGACAGAACGAATCACTCCTTCGTGATCGAACACAATCGCTCTTGAACTGCTTGTGCCTTGGTCCAAGGCAAGAATAAACTGATTCATAATAATATGGTGTTATCACAATAGTTCGCAGATAAGAGTCGCGGAAGTGCAGCCGGTAACCTTGACCATCACATAATCACCGACATTGATTTTGCCGCTTGTCACGATTCCCGGAATACTCACATCCGTTTCGGAAATGAACCCGTCAGGAAATTCCCGCGGGAACACGCACATCTTGTTGTTGGAAGCTCTTCCGCACATTTCTGAGGAATCTCGTTTAGACGTCCCTTCCACAAGCACCTTGCACTCCTTTCCGACATCCTTCTCGTTGCTCTTGAGGCTCAAGACACCCTGCAACTCAATGATTTCATTAAGTCTCCTTGTCTTGACTTCCGGAGGAACGTTATCAGGGTACATCTTCGCGGCCAAAGTCCCAGGCCTTTCGGAGTACTGGAACATAAACGCATAGTCGAATCCGACTTTCTCCATCAGAGAAAGAGTCTGAAGGTGATCCTCCTCGGTCTCGGAACAGAAACCTGCGATTATGTCAGTGGTGATTCCGCATTCAGGCATCACGGAGCGAATCTTGGCGACCCTTTCAAGATACCATTCGCGGGTATATCTCCGCCTCATTTTCTCCAGCATTCTGTCGCTTCCGGACTGGACCGGAAGGTGGATATGCTTGCAGATGTTCTCGTACATCCCCATTGAATAAATGACTTCGTTGCTGATGTCCTTAGGATGCGATGTCGAGAATCTGACTCTGAGAGAAGGATCAATCTTTGCCACCATCTCCAAAAGCTGAGCGAAATTGATGTCGTCGTCAGCCGTGTCCGGATCCTTCCAATAGTAAGAATCCACATTCTGTCCCAGCAGAGTGACCTCCCTGTAGCCGTTGTCGAAAAGTTTGGACGCCTCGCTGAGAATAGTGTTCGGATTCCTGCTTCTTTCAGCGCCTCTGGTGTAGGGTACCACGCAGTAAGAGCAGGCGTTGTTGCAGCCTCTCATTATGGAAATGAAAGCGGACACACCGTTCTTGTCTATGCGCACAGGGGTAATGTCGTCGTAAGTCTCCTCACGGGAAAGAATTGTGTCAATCTGAGGGTGACCGTCCGAGGCCTCTCTTATAAGTTTCGGAAGGCGTCTGTAGGAATCCGGTCCTGCGACCAGATCCACGGAACGGCAGTCAAGTAACTTGTCCTTAAGCCTTTCCGCCATACAGCCCACAATCCCGATAATGACATTCTCGTTTTTTTTCTTCACAGACTTGAACTGCTCGATTCTTCCCCAAATCCTCTGCTCCGCATTGTCCCTCACTGAGCAAGTGTTCGCCAGAATGACTGATGCCTCATCCATGTTCTCAGTCCTTCCGTAGCCTTCCTTCGCCATAATGGCGAAAATAACCTCGGTGTCATTGACATTCATCTGACAGCCGTAAGTCTCAATGTAAATTTTAGGCGATTCTGTCTCTATGTTATTCATATATTTCTTTTTCCGGGGATAGACCTCTCTGTAGGGGGAAGCCTAACCAGTCATTCACAAAGATAGGATTTTTCGGCGAATATTTATACCTTTGCGTCTATGCTTAAGGAAAAAGGGAATATACTTTTAGTTGCAATCGGGCTTGTTGCCGTTTTGCTGGCCGGATGTACGAAGATCAAAGACATCAGCGTGACATCCTGTGAGGTGAAATCAGTGACCCCGAGAGGCTTTTCCGCGCTAAAAGGGGTTTTGATGATAGGAATCGACAATCCCGCCTTTACATTCACCATTTCAGACATTTCGGGAGTTGTGAAATATAACGGGGAAGAGTTAGTGGATTATGCCGGTGGCCCGATAACGGTTGAGGGTAAATGCGAGAGAAAGTACGAGCTTAACTGCATCGCCTCCCTTGCTAACGGAGTGTCCATCACCAAACTCATTCCGCTTCTGAGCAAAGACAACCTCGAAGGGGTGACAACGGACCTGTCCGCAAAGGTGATGCTGGACAACGGCTTACACAAAACATTGAGGTTCAAAGACCTGCCCTTAGAACAACTGGCAAGTTCCGCTTCATCGGCAACTTCGAAAAAACAAGAAAAACAATGAGAAAGGTTTACTATCTGTTATTTCTTCTAATCATTGTGCCGTCTCTGCGCCTAAGCGCCCAGACGGGCACTTACACCGAGAACGTGGTCGATTCTCTTGTCTATAAGAAAGCCGATCTCGTGGACTCCTCCCTGGTGGGAAGAAGCGTCTTCTCCCTGTTTTCCGCAGGCGGAAAAAACACCGGTTCGGAAGTCCGCGTGCATCAGTCTCAGAGCATAATGGACGCACTCAACGCTCACGTGGCGCAGAATTCATCAAAAGAGATGACCGGTTACAGAGTCAGGATCTTTTTTGACAACAGACAGAATGCGAGAGGAAATTCGGAATACGTTCTCAACAGGTTTACGTCCGCATATCCGGGAGTGGGCGCTTATCGTTCCTACACCAATCCTTATTTTAAGGTCACTGTCGGGGATTTCAGAACCAAATCAGAGGCGATGGCTCTACTTATGAAACTAAAGCCTGATTTTCCGTCAGCTTTCGTAGTAAAAGAAAACATACAGTATCCGGTTATTGACAGCAACAGACCATTTGTCACCGACACGGTGCGGATAGTCAAGCCTTCATCCCAAATCTCCCTGTAGAATGCTGAAACAAGGACTGGAACTAAAACAGACACAGAAGCTTTCTCCGCTTCAAATACAGACAATCAAGCTCATCGAACTTCCCGTTCAGGAACTTGAGCAGAAGATCAAGAATGAACTGGAGGAAAACCCTGTTCTTGACGATGCCCCGGATGATAAGTCAGACGATGACGGAGAGCCTACCGAGATTTCGCTTTCGGACATCAACGAGGATGATCCAATCCCGTCCTACAAACTGAGAGTCAACAATTACGGCAAGGACGAAAGGCCTCAGTACAACACCTTCTCAGTCAAAGAAAGTTTCACTCAGAGCCTGATGGAACAGCTCGGCTACCGCAATCTTTCCAAGAACGACTATGACATAGCGGCCTTCATAATAGGAAGTCTTGACGATGACGGTTATCTCAGAAGGGATCTGGGCACCGTTGTAGATGATCTCGCCTTCAGAGAGAATATGGAAATCACTTATGACGAGGCGTTGAGGATGCTGAAAGTCATTCAGGAATTCGAGCCGGCGGGGGTCGGAGCGAGAAATCTTCAGGAATGTCTGCTGCTTCAACTCAGGGTGGAAAATCAGTCTCCATCCGTCCAGCTTGCGACCAAAATCCTTTCGGACTATTTTCAGGAGTTCTCCAACAAGCATTTTCAGACCATTATCTCGCGTATGGGAATTACCGAGTTCCGGCTAAAGGAAGCGATAAAATGCATAGTCAGGCTTAATCCCTCTCCCGGCGGGCAGATTGACGATTCTTACAATGACAAGGCTCAGCAGATCGTTCCCGATTTTGTCCTTGACCTTGACAATGGGGAGCTGAAGCTTTCGATGCCGCGTTATTCGATTCCTGAGATTAGGGTCAGCAAGAAATACGCGGAGTTGCTTCAGGATTCCAAAGACGCTCCGACCAGAGAAAAAAAGGACGCTGCCACATTCGTTAAGCAGAAACTTGATTCGGCTAAGTGGTTCGTAGAGGCTTTGAAACAGCGCCACAACACGTTGGAAACTACGATGAAAGCCATACTTGACTACCAGCACGACTACTTTCTGGATGGAGACGAGACCCGTCTCAGACCTATGGTCCTCAAGGATATAGCCGGAATCACGGGTTTCGACATATCCACCATCTCCAGAGTGGTGAATTCCAAATACATTGAGACCCATTTCGGGATTTTCCCTTTGAAGTATTTCTTCTCCGAAGGCCTTGAGAACAGCGATGGTGAGGAAGTGTCCACCAGAGAACTTAAAGTGGCTCTGCAGGAGTGCGTGAAAAATGAGAACAAGCGCAAACCTCTGACTGATGATCAGCTGGTTAGCGAAATGAATAAGAAAGGCTACAAAGTGGCGAGACGAACAATTGCGAAGTACCGTGACCAGCTTGCCATTCCTAAAGCCCGTCTGAGAAAAGAACTATAATTTCTGTCCGTAAGCCAGATCTCCCGCGTCACCGAGTCCCGGAACGATGTAGGAGTGGCTTGTGAGTTCCTCGTCAATCGCCGCGGTCCAGAGAGTCGTGTTCTTCGGAAGATGTTTCTGAAGATACTCCAGAGCGTACACGCTGGAAATCGGGCAGATCAGATGCGTGTAGTCGGGAGCTCCGCCGCATTCGCACAATTTGTTGAACGCTATCTCGATAGAGGCTCCTGTGGCCAGCATAGTGTCAGCGAGAATCAGAGTCCTTCCGGATAGTTCAGTACTGGCGCAATACTCGATGTTGATGTGGAAATCGTCCCCTTTGTCATACTTTCTGTAGGCGGCCACGAAAGCGCAGTCCGCGTTATCGAAAAACTTTAGAACCCCGTTCTGAAGCGGGATACCTGCCCTCATTATCGTGGCGATTACGATTTTGTCATCGTAAGTAGGTACGTTGGCGATGCCGAGCGGAGTGGCGATCTCTTTGGCGGAGTAACGTAACGTCTTGCTAACTTCGTAACCGAAGATTTCGCCCACCCTTTCCAGATTCGTGCGGAAACGCATCTTGTCTTTCTGAACTTTCTTGTCACGCATCTGCGCGACAAAGTTGTTGAGCAGCGAGTTGGCTTCTCCAAGATTGATGACTTTCATACGAGATTGTGTTTTTGTTGATTCGAACACAAATATATGAATTTCTTTGAGACAAACCTATCTGAAATCACTATTATTTGTCAATTGCTGTTTTGATTGAATTGTCCGCGAAACTGAAATAGCTTTCGTCGCAAACCACGATGTGGTCATAAATCTTGACGTTACAGTGCTCCAAAGCCTGCCTGAGGGAGATGGTGACGGCCACATCCTCTTTCCCGGGGCAAGGATTCCCGGACGGGTGGTTGTGCACGAGAATCAAGGCGGAAGCCTCTTTTTCGAGAGCTTTCTCCACGACCATATCCGTGTCCACAATGGTGGCGCTCGAGCCTCCTATGCTGACTTTCTCCTTGCCGATAAGGTAGCCGTATTTGTTGATAAACAAAACCCAGCATTCCTCGTGGGTGAGGCCCCTCATA
>JBAYFJ010000123.1:0-6089 GCA_041667245.1 Bacteroidales bacterium
GTTGCAGACATTCGCTATGTCTGCGCCAGAGAATCCAGGCGTGTGCCTCGCCATAAAATCTACATCAAAATCCTTTGCCATCTTAAGATTCTTGATGTGCACCTTAAAGATGTCAGCCCTTTCTTTCAACTCAGGCAACTCAACTCTTATCTGTCTGTCGAAACGACCGGCTCTAAGCAGGGCCTTGTCGAGGATGTCAGACCTGTTCGTTGCCGCAAGCACTATCACACCTGAATTGGTGTCGAATCCGTCCATTTCCGTAAGCAACTGATTAAGAGTGTTTTCCCTCTCGTCATTTGAAGAGAAGCCAACATTCTTGCCTCGGGCGCGGCCAACTGCGTCAATCTCGTCGATAAAGACAATGCAAGGTGCTTTTTCCTTTGCCTGACGGAACAGATCCCTTACTCTGGAAGCTCCAACGCCGACGAACATCTCAACGAAATCGGAACCGGATATGGAGAAGAACGGCACATTCGCCTCTCCTGCCACAGCCTTCGCGAGCAAAGTCTTTCCCGTGCCCGGAGGCCCTACCAGAAGCACGCCTTTCGGAATCTTACCACCGAGAGAAGTGTATTTCTTAGGGTTCTTCAGAAAATCGACAATCTCCATCACCTCTTCCTTCGCACCATACAGACCTGCGACTTCTTTGAAGGTGATCTTGACGTCGTTCTTGTCAGCCAGTTTTCCTGTAGATTTCCCGACATTGAAGATTCCTCCGCCTCCACCCATATTTCCACCGTTGCCTCCGCCCATCTTTTGGCTGAAACCGCGGAACATCCAAACCCAGAGAAGAATCAGAAGAATCGGGAAAAGTAGCCATTCAAGCACGCCTCTCCACACTTTTTCGTCATTCTCCATAATGATTTTTACCTGACCGTCGGCGGGAAGGGTTGCATTTATCGCGCCGAATTCCTGCTCAGCATTGAACTGCGTTGAGACAAGAAAAATGAAATGAGGCGATTTCTCCGGAATCTTGCCGCCGAATTTGTCCGCATACTTGTTGATGCGGTCCGGCTTCATCGTGACGTTGCCTTCGAAATCATTTCTTACGTAGCGGATTTCCTTGACGTCACCTGATTTCATCATCGTCTGCACTTCAGCCCATTCTATCTTTTGAGGGTTGGCTCCCTGCTGATTGAAAAGCAGCCAGCCTATTCCGAGTAAAAGAATCAGATAAAACCAAGAGAAATTCAGTTTAACCCTGATCGTCTTTTTAGTATTCTTTTGATTATTAGCCATAATGCTCTTTATTTCGAGTCTGCGTTCACTTTAGCATTGACTTTGCGTCGTTCTTTGTACACCTTGTTAGGAGTGTCGGCCCACAAGTCGTCAAGTCTGTAGAATTCTCTGTACTCTTCAAGGAAAATGTGAATTACTATGTTTCCGTAATCCTGAATGATCCAGAAACAATTTTCCTCTCCCTGAGATCTTAGCAGATGCAGTCCCGCTTCTTCCGTTTTCTCAATAATGTTGTCCGATATTGCCCTGACCGCCGTAGTCGATGTCGCGCTGCAAACTATGAAATAGTCCGAAATCGCCGTACCGACTTTTCGTAAGTCATAGGAAACAACGTTTTGTCCCTTTTTGTCAAGTATCGCGTCAGCTATAATTCTTAAATCGTGTGTAATCATTCTAATAATTGTTAATTTTGCGTACAAATATAAGACAAAAATTGCTCCAATGAAAAATATTAATCCATCTATAACGTGGTATCACACTATTGATTCAACAAATAATGAATTTTTGAGAAATCCGGACGATTTTGACAATATGTCAGTGGTCGCGGCTGACTTTCAGACAGCGGGACGAGGTCAGAGAGGCAATGCGTGGCAGAGCGCTGAAGGACTTAATCTCACTTTCTCTCTTTTTCTGAGATTCTCTGGTGCGGAGGAGGCTGTTAGAGAGTCGTCCTTTTCACCGCTACTGGCCTCTAATCAATTTGTTATCAGCGAGATAGTAACATTGGGGATAAAGGATTTCCTCGCAATCCACGGGATTGACGCCAAAATCAAATGGCCTAACGACATCTATGTGCGTGACAAGAAAATCTGCGGGATTCTGATAGAGAACAAACTTAAGGGCAATTATCTGGACTACAGCATAGTTGGAATCGGACTGAATGTTAATGAAACTTATTTTTCCGCATCTCTGATGAATCCGGTGTCTATGAAAATTCTTGCAAAAAAGGATTTTGACAGAAAAGAATGCCTTGTTGAGTTGCTATCCTGCATTCAGAGCCATTTGAGAAGCCTTGTCTCGTCTTCTGACAATCTTAAAGAGAGCTATCTTGCATCTCTTTACAGATTCAACGAGGAGTACGATTACACTGATTGTTCCGACGGATCTTCGTTCAGAGGAAAAATCATCGGTGTTTCTGAGGGCGCTTTACTTAAAGTTCAGCTTTGTGACGGCACAATCAAAGAATTTGCTTTCAAAGAGATAAACTACATCATCTGAGCCGCGTCTCTCATCTCTTTGATTGCCAGTTCCGGGTCTGCCGCATTGAACACTGCGCTCCCGGCAACGAAAATATCTGCCCCCGCCTTAGCCAAAGCGCATGAGTTTGATGCAGAGACTCCCCCGTCCACTTCGATGTGGCAGTCAAGACCTCGTCCGGTAATCTCGTTTTTCATTGTTCTAATCCTCTCGAGAGAATTATCGATAAATTTCTGTCCTCCGTAACCTGCGAAAACGGACATAATCAGAACAAAATCCAGAGAATCAAGAAATGGATACAGTTTATCCACAGGAATGTCAGGATTAATCGCTACTCCGGCCTTCATCCCGTTCTCCTTGACCATTTTGATAATTTCAGAGGTTTTCTCCAATGCGGCCTCGTAGTGGAAACTCAGCATACTCACACCGGCTTTTGCTAACCTTTCCACATATTTATCGGGATTAACAATCATCAGATGTGCATCAAGAGGCTTTTCCGCCTTTCTTGCTATAGCCTCCACAACAGGGAATCCGTAGGAAATGTTCGGGACGAAAGAGCCGTCCATTATGTCAAGATGGAAGAGATCCGCATAACGATTGACTGTGTCCACATCTTTTTCCAGATACAGAAAGTCAGCTGAAAGCATTGATGGAGCAATCTTTATCATAATCTATTTGAAATTTTGCACCACGTCATTGAGAAGGTCTACGAATTTCCCCAGAGATGCAATCTCCAATCTCTCTCCCGGAGCGTGAACGCCTCTCAAAGTCGGGCCGAATGAGATCATATCCAAATCAGGGAATTTGGTGAGGAAAAGTCCGCATTCCAGTCCTGCGTGAATTGCCTTCACCTCGGGATCTGTGTGGAACAGCCTTTTGTAGGTCTCGACACAGACTTTCAGAATATGCGAATCCAAATTAGGTTTCCAGCCCGGATAGTCCGATGAATGAGTAACGTTTCCTCCAGCAAGAAGGAAAGTGGCCTCTACCTTGGCTGCAATGGCGTTGACTTCGGAATCCACAGAACTTCTCTGGCTTGTGACCACTCTTATTAAGCCGTTCTCTTTCATTCTCACCGCCGCCAGATTGGTGGACGTTTCCACAAGTCCTGGAATCTCCCGGCTCATAGCATAGACACCGTGAGGAGCGGCAAACAAAGAAGCCACCAGACGAAATTTAACGTCTTCATCAATCGGCTTTTCCGTACAGTTGAAAGAAGCCGCCTCGAAAACGACGTTAGGATCGGAAATGGCGAATTCGGATTTCACCCTCTTTCCGAAACAAGCGAATCTATTGATTAGAGTGTCAGGTTCGCTTATGGCAATGATCGCTTCTGCTTCTCGCGCGATCGCATTCGGCTTTGTGCCGCCTTTGATAAGGATAAGCTGAAAATCATTCGCCAACTCACTATAGAGAAAACGTGCGAGTTCCTGAAGAGTGTTCATTCTGCCTTTCTCGATGTCATCCCCGCTGTGGCCTCCAAGAGCTTTGCTGATTCTAAGTCTGACTGTCTTGTAGCCTTGTTTTAGCGTGATTCTGTCGTAATGGAAATCAATCATGGTGTCCACGCCGCCAGCGCATCCGACAAAAAGCTGTCCCTCATCCTCTGAATCAAGATTAATCAAAGTTTTGCCGTCGAAAAAGTCAGGCTCCAGAGCGTGCGCCCCATTCATTCCAACCTCTTCCGAGATTGTGAAAAGCGCCTCAATCTTGCCCATACTCTTCTTGCTATCCAGCAATGCCAGAACTGCTGCGATGCCGATGCCGTCGTCAGCTCCGAGAGTCGTCTTTTGGGCAATCATCCAGCCGTCTTTAATCTCATATTCAATAGGATCCTTCCTGAAATCATGAGTACTGCCTGCGATTTTGTCGCAGACCATATCCTGATGCCCTTGAAGCACTATAGTGGGTACATTCTCCTTTCCTTTTGAGGCTTCCTTAGTAATAAGGACGTTACCGCATTTGTCTGTCTTGCATTCGAGTTTGCGCGAGCGCGCGAATTGTTGAAGGTACTCTGTCATCGGAGCCTCGTGGGATGACTCTCTGGGAATTTTGGTTATCTCTTTGAAATAACCAAGTACTGCATCAGTGTTCATATCGATAGAATTATTTCTGTTATCTGTTTGCAGGGACAAGCATTTTCTCAATGTCGCTGAGATACTGCTTAACCTTCCTGTCGGTGTCCTTCAAATCTGACACCGTGTTGCATGCGTGAAGCACAGTGGCGTGATCCTTGCCGCCGATCTGCGTCCCAATGGAAGAAAGAGAACAGTCGGAAATAAGGCTTCTGCACATATACATTGCAATCTGCCTTGCCTGAACTGTCTGGCGCTTGCGAGAGTGGGACATTATTATATCCTTGTCGATGTTGAAATAACCGCACACAGTGTCAAGCACTTTGTCTATGGTTACGTCATTCTGATTGTCTCCGACGATTTTCTCTATCGCATCTTTAGCAAGGGCCACTGTAACTTCCCTATGAAGATAGGTAGCCTGTGCTATCAAGGTCATAAGCGCACCCTCAAGCTCTCTGAAATTGGATTTGACTCTTGCAGCGACGTACTCGAGCACATCATCACTCATACTCACCCCTTCTCTGAAGCATCTTGACTTAAGCATAGACAGACGAGTGTTGTAATCAGGTCTGAGCAACTCTACGGACAACCCCCATTTGAATCTGGAAAGCAGCCTTTCCTCGAAATTCTGCAATTCAGCCGGAGAGCGGTCGGATGTGAAGACGAGTTGTTTGCCTGCCTGGTGCAGGTGGTTGAACACGTTGAAAAACGCATTCTGAGACCCGGGACCTAACAAATCCTGAATGTCATCCACAATCAGCACGTCAATCTTCATATAATAGGCAAGAAAGTCGACCAGTTTGTTTCTGACGTTTACAGCGTCCATATACTGTGTCTTGAACTCATTTCCGGTCACATAGAGCACAATCAGGTCAGGATACTTGTCTTTGATTGCGATTCCGATTGCCTGAGCGAGATGGGTTTTGCCCAAACCGGGGCCCCCGAAAAGGAAAAGAGGATTGAACGGTGTCTTGCCGGGAGACAGTGAGATGTTCTCTCCAGCCGTGATTCCCATTTTGTTGCACTCTCCTATCACCATGTTAGTGAAACAGTACTCCGGTTTCAGTCTCGGATTAATCATCACCCTCTGAATGCCGGGGAAAACGAAAGGTCCAGGATTGCTCGAAGGCTGGTAGGTGCTGATGGAAACGCTTTTGTTGACCGGAGTGGGGCCGTTGGCAGCAGGGAACACCATTGCAGGCTGAACCTTAACCGGCTTCACCATATAGACAAGTCTGGCATCGGCTCCGATCACACGTTTCAATGTCTTCTTCAAGATGTCAAGAAAAGCGCCTTCGAGGTACTCCCTGAAGAAATCCGACGGCACTTCAACAGTAAGAGTTGACTCGTCGAATTTTACCGGGCGTATTGGTTTGAACCAAGTGTTGAACATCTGCGGATCGATCAACTGCTCGATAATCCGCAAGCAATTAGCCCAAACGTCGTTGTGTTTTTCCTGATTTAGCATTGAATGTGTAGTCGTTCTTTCATTGATGCAAATTTGGGTGAAAAAAAGTGTATAAAAAACTCATTTAGCTATTGATAAATCAGAAAGTTTTCGCTAAATAAACGTTGAAA
>JBAYFJ010000124.1:0-6037 GCA_041667245.1 Bacteroidales bacterium
CGCCTTGTTTCATTCCGGCCTTTTCAGCAGCGCTGCCTTTAGCAACCTCGCTAATATATACGCCATTTAATGAAGAAAGTTTCAAATCTTTGGAAGTTTTCTCATCAATCGCATCCAACGGCATCATAGTAATTCCGAGTACGGCCCTCTTCACACTGCCATAATCGATCAGGTCTGAGACGATCTTCTTGACGATGGCGGAAGGGATTGCGAAAGAGTAGCCTGAATAAGAGCCTGTCTCTGACACAATGGCAGTGTTGATGCCCACAAGCTTTCCCGCTTTGTTGACCAGAGCGCCGCCGCTGTTGCCGGGATTGACAGCCGCATCAGTCTGAATAAAGGATTCTATCTTAAACTCCTGACTGTTGCTCGGCATCGAACGCCCTTTAGCGCTGACGATTCCTGCGGTGATGGTACCTTTCAATCCGAGAGGGCTTCCGATGGCCAAAACCCATTCTCCGAGTCTGAGCTGCTCCGAGTCACCGAATTCGATGACAGGAAGACCATTCGCCTCGATTTTGATCAGAGCCACGTCAGTAGCCGGGTCAGTGCCTATGACTTTGGCAGGATAAGTCTGTTTGTTGTTCAGCGTTACCTCTATCTTGGTGGCATTCTCCACAACGTGATTATTGGTCACAATGTAGCCGTCAGGCCTTATGATGACACCTGAGCCGCTGGCCTGCTGTTCTCTGCCCTGAGAGCCCTGGTCTCCGAAGAAGAAACGGAAGAAAGGGTCAATCTGGTACTGACTCATATCGTTCTTGATTGTCACTTTGACATACACGACTGCGTCGACTGCCGATTCGGCAGCATAAGAGAAATCAGGATAATCAGTCTGCTGAAGATTCACTGTTCTGAACTTAGAGCTGTCGGTGGAGACAGCCGAACTGAGTTTTGGAGCGCTTGACTTGACCACAGCCAAAGCGGTGAGACCGCTCAAAACGACTGAGACAAGTATTACTGCCACGTTCCTTAGTAGATTTTTATTCATAACTATAGGTATTTAAAATAATTAATTTCCGAAAAGATTAAAAAATCAAATTATATGCCAAAGAATAATGAATAATTAGCTATATTTGTGAAGATATAAAATCAAAAACTAACAAAAGATATGAAATTCAAAGTTTCCAGCTCAGAATTGCTGAAGGCCTTTATGGATGTCCAGAAAGCCGTGCCGGTCAAAGCGTCAAATCCGATTTTTGAGAATTTTCTTTGCGTCCTGAAAGACGGCAGGCTGGAGATTACGGCGTCAGACTCCGAACTAACGCTGAAAACATCGATTGAAGTGGAGGACAGCGAGAGAGAGGAAGGCAGTATGGCCATTCCGGCGATTCACATCACGGAGCTTTTGAAGGCTTTGCCTGATCAGCCTTTGTCCATAAGCACGGTAAGCGACAGTTCTTTTGAATGCAGATGGGGCAGCGGCAATTCATCACTGCCGTATTTCCCGGCGAAAGACTATCCTGAGATCAAGACCGTCGGCGAAGGAGCCATCTCTGTCGATTTTCCCTCACAGAGCCTTTCCGATGGAATCGCAGGCACCATCTACGCAACCGCGGACGATGACATCAGACCGATAATGAACGGCATTTTCTTCGATTTGGACACTGATTCTGCCACTCTCGTTGCTTCAGACTCTCACAAGTTGATCTGCTACACGACGAAGGACGTGACAGTCTCTGAGAAGTCCTCATTCATACTCCACAAAAAAGGAGCGTCCATTCTGAAGTCTCTAATAGAAAAGATGGAGGACACCGTGAAGATCTCGTTCGACAGCAACATGGTCTTGTTCTCTTTCGGCAAAGAAATGATGGTGTGCAGACTGATAGTCGGCAATTACCCTAAATACAGGACAGTAATTCCTCAGAACAATTCCAACATTCTGAAGATTGACAGAGTGAAATTCCTCAATGCGGCAAGACGAATCGCCGTCTGTGCGAGCAAGGCCTCGAATTACATCAAACTCGATCTTAAGTCAGGGCAGCTCGAACTCTCCGCTCAGGATCTCGGATTCTCAATCTCGGCGTACGAGAAACTGGAATGCGAGTACGCCGGAGATGACTTGACTATCGGATTCAAATCGATCTTCCTCACGGAGGTTCTCAACAACATGGCGTGCAACACCATAGTGATGAAATTCGCCGACGAGAGACGCGCGGCTCTGATAGTTCCGTCAGATGAAGAGGCTGACAGCGAGAAGATTTGCGGCATTCTGATGCCGATTATGGTATAATTATTTAAGAAAAAGATTTTATGGAGTTAAACCTCGAAAGGCCTTTGCTATTCTTTGACATTGAAAGCACGGGCCTTAACATAGCTACGGATTCGATAATCGAACTGAGTTTCGTAAAGATAATGCCCGGCAACGAGCAGAGAGTCAAGACGTGGAGGCTGATGCCTTTCGACTACGAGAACAATTGCCAGAAACACATCTCTCAGGAGGCTCACGAAATAAACAAAATCAGCGATGCCGACCTCAAGGACTGCCCTAAGTTCTATGAGGTGATTAACGAAGTGACCGATTGGCTCAAAGACTGCGACTTGGCAGGCTACAATTCCACTAAATTCGATTTGCCGATGCTGGCGGAGGAGATTGAGAGGGCGAGACTCTACAAAAAAATCGACGTGGACGTGAACCTCCACGAAAAGAAGATGGTGGACGTACAGATAATCTACTTCACTATGGAGCCGAGGAACCTGAAAGCCGCCTATCGTTTCTATTGCGGCGGAAAGGATTTCGACAACGCTCACTCCGCGGAGGCGGACACGGTGGCGACTTATGAGGTGCTGAAAGGCCAGTTGGACAAGTACGGCGACACTCTCAAGAACGATGTTGACTCCCTCTCAAAAGTCGGGATGGAGGCCAGAAAACTCCACCCACGGACGCTCGATTTCGCGGGAAGGATTGCTTTGAGCTCGAAAGACGAACCTATCATCAGTTTCGGCAAACACAGAGGCAAGACAGCCAGAGAGGTCTATAACACGGAACCATCCTATTTCGCATGGATTGAGAACGGCGAGTTCTCTCTTGACACCAAGCGTCAGTTCGCTCTTTTGAAAGAGAAGTACGAAACTGAGAAGAGATTGTTAAAGATGAGAGCCAGCGCTCCTCTGAATGAGGAAGAGACTCTTGACGCCGGCAAACGTCTGGCAGAAAAGTTCGGCTCCGGAAAGCCGGGCAATCTGTTTTAGAATGAATATTCTTGTGAAACCTTGCGGGTCGGACTATTGGATTTGCAGACCCGACACCACGTGGGAAAAAGACAATGAGGATTTCTATCCTCCCGAAAGCGTGATCGAGCTTTCCTTCACGCCGATACTATTTGCGAAGATTAGCAAACCTGGAAAGGCGGTTGGCTTGAAATTCGCCTCAAGGTACTTCGAGTCAATCAATTACGGAGTGCTTCTGTATCCTGAGAATTTCGCCTCAGACGGAGTACTCGGATTCTCTCAATCATGTTGCGTGGATCACACCTCGTTTCTGCCGGCTCCTATGTACAACAAAATAACATTAGGGCGAAAGGGCAATGAATTCATCCTTCAGAAGGACTCCAAAGTCATTTTCTCGTTCAACGAAGGCACGGCCTCCATGCTTGAGAAAGCAATTTCCGAAGCCTCAGCGCTCACCTATCTGAGAGTCGGGGATATGGTTGCGATAGAGCTTGCAGAAAGGAAGCCGCTCGCATCAAGAAAAGAAGGAAACGTAAGAATCTCTGGCACCTATTGCGACAACCTGCTACTTGAGTTCAACGTAATAATGTAAGGTGTCGCCCGTCTGCGAAATTTCCGGATGAAGAATCCTAACAAGGTCTTCCAGAAGCAGATCCGCTCTCAAGGCGCCGCTTTCCCAGAAGTCATTGCCACCGGTTACGTTTGCTCTCCTGTCATTGTTGAACACACGCATATCATTGAATGTCAGATTATTGAACAGAGGATGGATTTTTCTTAAATCAGACAAGTTCTTGCACCTGCCAGGGTGAAGCCAATAGTCCGCTTTGCGGACGAGACCGTAGGCTTCCTCCATCGAAATCACGGAGGACTCTCTTCTATGCTTCCTCGCCCCGAGAATTTCACCGCCGGCGTCTCTTATTAGCATTGACATATAGTTTTCATTGCCGGGCACATACCAGAGGTCAGCGTAAGGAATGTTCATCAGAACAGTCTTCAAATGCATGTCAGAGTCCCGGACCTCGTCTCTCAACGTCTCATATCTGTCGGATATACCTTTAAAAACTGAGTCCGCTTCTTGGAGTTTCCCAGTCAGCGCGCCGAAAAGACGGACATACTCGGCTCTTGAGAGAGGATGATTCTCCACCTGATCGTAAAGCACAAGGACTTTGACTCCGGCCTCGCGCAGTTTCAGCACATAATCAGGAACTGAGGAGCCAATCGCATAAGTGACAAGCAAGTCAGGTTGGAGGGACACAATTCTCTCGTAATCTGGAGCCGCTTCGTAACCGATGTCGTAGACTTGCCGCTGTGTCAGTCGGGGATTGCTAAGGTAACGCAGTCCTGAGACCGCCGTGATGACCGAGTCGGCCCCCACAGCATCGAGACAGGCCACATATGAGGAGGACATACATATTATATTGTCCATAGGGGCGGCGATGTTCACTGTCTCTATTGCGTTGTCATAAGGGGATATGACCGTAAGGTGGTCGCCGTCAATCGAGAAGAGGCTTGCGTACGAGTTGCCTGACGCCGGAAGAGGGTTACCGCCGCCTCCGAGACACGAAGTGAAAAGCAGATAGGCGAATAACAGTAGCGAGATTCGGGATATATTCAGATAAGATGTCATTATTAACGGCGTTTTTTATAACTTTGAACAAAATTATCAAAAAAATGGAAAGAATCAATCCGAAAGTGCATATTATGGATGCCGGACTGGCATACTACAAATCCGCACTTATTTACGAGGACGAGTTGGCGAGGGTCAGAGGCGTTATGTCTGACAACGGCTACATCGGAAAGAAGACGCCGGTTTCCAACGACACGGAAGGAAATCTCTTTATGTCTTTCTCCAATCCTTTTCGCACAAGATACATTAAATGCCGGCTGAGCGGGCCGCAGGACGGCGCCTTTGCCGCGGAATTCAAAGAAGGAGACAAGAACACCGTCCTCAAACTCGTGGCTTTGTCGATTGCCTACGTTTTGGCAGTGATATTGGCCGCAAAGTATTTCCCGTGGTGGTTGTTAGTTCTTTGTATTATTGGATTGACAATTCTTCTTGCGGCTTGTCTCGCTCCGAGCAAGCTTGCGCAGCACAACGTCAGAAAGATGATCAGGACTCTTAACGGGAGAAAATAAAAAAGCCGGACTTGACTGTCCGGCCTGGAGCCACTCAAGGGACTCGGACCCTCGACCTGCGCGTTACGAATGCGCTGCTCTACCGACTGAGCTAAAGTGGCTTTTCGTTTGGGAATGCAAATATAGTAATAATTTCTAAAAAATAGAAGATGACATCTGATATTATTGTAATTGGAGGGGGCGCGTCAGGCCTGATGGCCGCTGTGGGGGCTTCACAAGCGTTTTTTGATGCCGGACACAGAGGCTCCGTCACTGTTCTTGAGAAGATGCCCAGACCTGCCAGAAAGATTATGATCACAGGAAAGGGGCGTTGTAATTTCACTAACGTGAAGCCTTGGAACGCATTTTCCGAACACATAAGGAGTAAGGCGGATTTCGTTAAGCCGGCTATGTACAACTTGACTCCTGAGGGGATGATGGACTTTTTCGACAAGAACGGTATGAGGTCTGTGGTAGAAAGGGGCGACAGAGCATATCCGGCTTCTTACAGTTCGATGGACGTGGTGGACACGCTTGTGAGAGCTGTCAACCGGTATGATGCGAGGATCTACACGAATCGTGACGTGGCCGCAATCACCTTCTCTAACGATAAGTTTACAGTAAAGTGTTCTGACGGAGAGAGTTACGAGGCCATTAAGCTCATTGTAGCGACAGGAGGGCTTTCTTATCCGGACACGGGTTCAACCGGAGACGGCTACGGATGGGCTGAGCAGTTCGGGCACACTCTTAA
>JBAYFJ010000125.1:0-6021 GCA_041667245.1 Bacteroidales bacterium
CCAGCCTCCTATCTCGTAGTCTCTCACCAGATCCGAATCCACCACCACACCTGCTTTCATCGCACCTTTGTACAAAGCTTTTCGCTTGTCGGCACTCACTCCATGAAGACATAGAACGAGAATCGTGGAATCAAGAGGTTTTTCGAAATATGCAGCCACCCCTTCAAGCGTGCGCATAGACTGAGCCTCCTTCACTACTACCAGTTGCCTCTCGGCCATCATAGGGAAACGTCTGGCAGCAGTCACCACGGATTCCGCATTGGCATCCTGACCGTAAAGGATAATCTGGTTGAAATCCCTTTCGCTATCATCCAAAGCATTGTCAATGATGGCTTTGCAGACGAGATCAGGATAGTAAGGTTCCTTCCCCATCAGCAGATAGACCGGCATAAAAGCCTTCTTGCCGGCATCAGCAATCAACTTCCTGCAAATCTCAGCCGTCTCCTTATATCCTTTTGCCATCTTGGAAAAACTATTTCAAATCGAATTTGACTTCAGTCGCCACATTCTCTGAGGAATTGCCGATAATGGCCTTAAACTCTCCAGCTTCAGCCACCCAGCAATGTTTTGTGTCATTGAAGTAGCAGAGCAGATCAGGAGTGATTTCAAAAGAAACCTCAGCGCTTTCACCGGCATTGAGGAAAATCTTCTTGAATCCCTTGAGTTCCTTGGCCGGTCTGACTAATGACGACTCGGTGTCTGAGATATAGAGCTGAACCACTTCAGCTCCCGCAACAGCTCCGGTGTTCTTGACAGGAACGGTGATCTTAAGTGTCTTGCCTTTGGCCCACTTCTCGACAGGTTTTGCGGAAGCGGAATACTCTCCGGCTCCGGAAAGCGACTCTCTGGAGGCTTTGGCCTCACCGATTTCAAAAGTTGTGTAACTAAGGCCGTAGCCGAACGGAAACAACGGTTTCACATTCTTGCTCTCGAACCAGCGGTAACCTACGAACAAGCCTTCCGAATAGTTCTCTTCAATGATTTTGACAGGGCCTATAGCGGAATTGATTTCCTTCCCCTCGACCCCCGGATACTGGCTTTCAGTCTTGATCGGCCCGTCAGACATTACGACAGGAAATGTGAACGGCAACTTTCCTGATGGATTGACATCGCCGCTGAGCACGTCCGCCAGAGAGGTTCCGGCCATACTGCCGAGATACCAGTCCTGAACGACGGCAGGAACCTTGTCTATCCACGGCATAGCAACAGCGTTTCCTGACATATTGACTACTACAAGATTCCTGTTGGCTCCGGACAGGATGGTGATCAAAGAATCCTGATCGTACGGAAGGTCCATACTCTCTCTGTCCCCGCCTTCGGCGTCCTGATGTCCGCTCTTGTTGAGCCCTCCGATGAAAATCACGTAATCTGAAGATTCAGCAGCGATGACGGCATCAGTCCAAAGTTGTTCGTAAGAACGATTCTCAAGTAGATCCTGTCCACTCTCCACTCCGTTATATTCTGATTTGACGTCTCCTACATACCCTCTTTCGTAGGTCACTTCGGCATCTTTGAATCTCTCTTTGATGCCCTGAAGCGGAGACACCTCAACCTTCACTTTAAGAGAAGAGGATCCGCCTCCCACTGTCATCATCTTGACGGCATTTTCTCCCACGACAAGGATCTTCTTGGCTGAAGACTTGATCGGCAACACTCCGCCGTCATTTTTCAGCAGAACTACTGATTCCGAGCCTATCTTTCTCGCCGCGTCATAATGCTCAGGAGATGTGAAAGAGCCGTAAGGTTTCTGTCTGTCCATACTCGTTCTGAACATAACTCTAAGGACACGTCTCGCCTTGTCGTTAAGCTCATCCTCGCCAATCTTTCCGGACTTGATCATTTCCAGATATGGGCCCGCCATAAAATAGTTGTTGTAGGCATCGCTCTTGCTTGTGTTAAGGCCGTTGGTCCACGTGCCGAACTCCATATCGAGGCCGTTACGGATAGCCTGCTCGCTGTCCTGGGTCCCGCCCCAGTCGCTGACTACCACGCCGTCGAAGCTCCATTCCTTTTTGAGAATGTCATTCAGCAAATACGGATTCTGACAATTGAAATAGCCTTTGTACTGATTGTACGAGCCCATTATCCCCCAAGCGTGACCTTTCTGGACGGCGGCCTTGAAAGCAGGTAGATAAATCTCATAAAGCGCTCTGTCATCTACAGTTACATTGGTGGTGTGACGATTGAGCTCCTGATTGTTGAGTGCGTAATGTTTGACACAAGCGGCCACTCCGTTGCTCTGAAGACCTTTTACATAAGGCACGACCATAATCGATGCGAGGAAAGGGTCTTCTCCCATATACTCAAAATTCCTACCTCCGAGAGGCGTCCTGTAGATGTTGACGCCAGGGCCGAGAATCATATCTTTTTTGCGGTAACGGCCTTCCTCGCCGAGACTCTTGCCGTAAAGTTCCGACAATTCCGGATTCCAAGTCGCGGCCAGTGCGGTGAGAGCGGGGAACGCAGTACATGAATCATTAGTGCACCCAGCCTGATCCCACTCGTCCCAGAAGACGTCCGGACGAACTCCGTGGGGGCCGTCATCTGTCCAGAATTCCGGGATTCCCAATCTCGGGACGCCTGCCGAACTGAATTTGGATTGTGCGTGAATTATGCCGATCTTCTCTTCAGTCGTCATTCTGGCGAGTGCGTCATCGACTCTTTCTTCGATTGGTTTTGAGTCGTCCAGATACACCGGGACTGAATTTTTGTCTTGAGCTTGGCTCTGTGCTTTGTTTTGTGATGACCGGCAGCAGCTCGCGCCGAGAAACAACAGACTTAGAGTCGCCAATGCCGGGACTACAGACTTGAAATAGGTTGACATATTTAATTAAGTGTTAATTGGATGACAAAAATAACAAAAAAAGGCGACTTTCAAAAAGCCGCCCTTTTCGTTGTTGACTATTTCTGTATAACCTTCTCTTTCGCTCTGGTAATGTTCTCTTTCATCGCATCCACCGAAGCGGAAAGCGCATCTTCAAAAGATTTCGCGCTCCTCGTGATCATTATGTCCTGACCGAGAACGCGAGTCTGGAGTTTCGCGCATTTGTTGTCCTGACCGTTAAGCAGCGACAATGTCACGTCAACGCTCTGAATACCGTCATAGAATCTCTCCAGTCTTGACACTTTCTTCTGAACATAATCAAGAAGTTTCTGATCAGCGTCAAACTTCAAGGACTTAACATTAATCTCCATTTTTACCTCCGTTTTTTGCCCTTGGATGGGCTTTGTTATACACTTTTTTCAGTTTCTCGATGGAATTGTGCGTGTACACTTGTGTGGCGGCGAGGGAAGAATGGCCGAGCAGTTCCTTGATGGAATTCAAATCAGCTCCGTTGTTCAGAAGCTCTGTTGCAAGCGTGTGTCTCAAGACATGTGGAGATTTCCTTCCGGTAATGCCCGCTATCTGCCCTAACTCGCCCTTAATGACCCTGTCGACATAGACCGGATAAAGTTTGCTTCCTTTGGCGGTCACGAGTAAAGGGTCTGACAAAGAACGCACGGAACCCATCACAGATTCTGTTGCTTGTAAATATAATGAAATATCTTTAGAAAGCGAAGAAACCAAAGGAATTTCTCTCATTTTGTCGCCTTTTCCCAGAACGGTCATCACGTTCCTGCTGAAATCCACCGAGCGGATGCTCAGACCGATCAGCTCTGAGCGTCTTATTCCCGTGCCGTAGAGGACTGAGACTATTGTTCTCGCAAGGATGTGGTCGTAGATTTCGAATGCTTTTTTGTCCGGTTTTCCGCCATAAGACTCAAGGACTTGCATCTCTCCCTCGCTGACCCACGTGGCGGTCTGAGCGAAATAGTCATCCATCGATTCTTCCCGGTAGAAGACCGGCAGACGCTTTTCCATTTTCGGTCTTCCCACAAGTTTGACGGGATTGGAGATTAGTATTTTTTCTTTTACAAGGTATCTGCAGAAGCCGCTCAGTACCGAGAGGTGGAGATTGACCGTCCGCGCGGATTCCTTCCTTATCTCAAGAAGGTAGACCTCATAATTGCGTATGTGTACTGTGTCCAGAGTCGCGATCAGTTCGCCATCCGTCATCTCATCCCATTCACCGCTCTGATAGGACTTGAAATCCTTCAGAACGTCCGCATAGATCTCACAGGTCCTCCCGGCATAGCGCCTTATGCCTAAAATATAGTCTATATATTTGTCAATCAACATATTATTCCTTTGGGATCAGCCCCATTTCCTGGGCCGCCGACCTCATATACCTGTCCGCATCATCGAAAGTGTTCTCAATCTCGCCGTCCAGAATAGCATTCTTAACCTTCTCCTTCAACTCTCCGATAATGTTCGAGGGCGGAATCCCGAATAGTTTCATCACATAACCGCCGTCAATCGGGTTCTTGAAATTCCGTATCGCATCCTTGGACTCCACATCAAGCAATTTCTCCTTCACCATCTCGAAATTCGCTTTCAAGCGCACTACTTTCTGAGGATTCTTGGAAGTGATGTCGGCATTGCAAAGCAGCAGCAGATCGCCGATCTCATTCCCCGCCTCGAAAAGCAGACGCCTAAGAGCGGAGTCAGTAACGCCCTCATCCACAAGCGCTATCGGTCGATGATGCAGACTGACGAGTTTCTGGACATACTTCATTTTCTCATTCAGCGGCATCTTAAGAGACTGGAAAATCTTAGGGACCATTTTAGCGCCGTACACGTCGTGGCCGTGGAATGTCCACCCTACCTCAGGCACGAAACGCTTAGTCGCAGGCTTCCCAATGTCGTGCAACAAAGCCGCCCACCTGAGCCACAAATACGGCTGCGTCCTGACACTCTCCACAAAACCGTTCCCAGCCTCATTGGGAGTGTAGTCTTTCAACACACCTTTGCTAATGCCCGCACGTTCTTCTTCGGCCACATTGTCCATAACTTTTAGCGTGTGCGTGAATATCTCCTTATGACCTTTACCGTCAACGGTTTCTATGCCTTTGAGCTTGACAAGCTGTGGCAGAATGTAATCCAGAAGCCCTGTCTGGTCCATTAGGAAGAAACCATGAGAAGGCTCGTCCGTGATAAGCATCTTGTTCAACTCCTCGACAATTCTCTCTTTGGAAAGTATGTTGATTCTATCTTTGTTCCTTTTTATGGATTCCAGAGACTCCTGCACAATGGTGAATTTCCGTTCCGGAGTGGACAGCTTGGATGCGAAACGGATGGCTCTGAGCATCCTCAGAGGGTCGTCGCTATAAGTTATGTCCGGATCAAGAGGCGTTCTGATGATTCCTTCATTCAAATCCCTGATGCCGCCGAAAGGGTCCACGAGAGCTCCGAAATCTTCTTTCTGAAGGCTGAAAGCCATCGCGTTTATGGTAAAGTCCCTCCTCTTCTGATCGTCTTCCAATGTCCCGTCCTCAACTATGGGGTTTCTGGATTCCCGATGGTAGGATTCTTTCCTCGCTCCCACGAACTCGACTTCAACACCTCTATATTTAAGCATAGCGGTGCCGAAATTCTTGAACACGGTAACTCTGCTACCGGTCTTTTCGCCAACGGCGTCTGCGAGAGAGATTCCGCTTCCCTCCACCACAATGTCAATGTCATTGGTCTTTCTTCCGAGAAAACAGTCCCTCACATAGCCTCCGATAACGAAAGCCCTTACGCCCATAGATTCCGCCACATCCGAGACAATTCCGAATATGGGATAGTTCAGATAACCTTCAAGTATTGTCTTTCCACTCGTCATTTTGTCACATTAATAATAATTCACATCTTTCTCACCTTGCCTGCATCGCCTGTCTTTGCGACTTTCGGCTCTTCGCTCTGCCTAATTTCTTCTTTGCGTTGAACCATCTTGTCACATCCCGCCCCTACGGATTGATTCATCTCATCTACGTTCATATTCATCTCCTCGAAATCAGGGAAATGATTCATATACGAATAGCCATTCTTACCTTTTTCGCAGACTACCGTCCGCTTACCGTTAGTTATTGCCAGGTATCTGACATTCAATGTCATATTGTAACGCAAAATCTGATCAAGCACATTTTGGGACAAGTCCG
>JBAYFJ010000126.1:0-6000 GCA_041667245.1 Bacteroidales bacterium
CGGAGCTATCCTGAAAGGCGAATGGGACGGTTCGATTCCGAGCTATCCGTTGATATTGAGGGACAACGGCTACCATATCGGCTATTCCTACAAAGTGTGGGCTCCGGGAACGCCGGAGAACGCACCATACGGAGGAGATGAGACCAAGTACGATGCGGAAGGCTACAGATTCAACAAGTTTTCCCAAAATGTGACGAAACTAATCAAAAAAGGAGTGAGCGTAGATGATGCTAAAAAGGAGATTTTCAAGGAATCGATGGACAATTTCCGCGACTTCATTGCTGACAGGCCTGTTGGGAAGCCGTTTTGTTTCTGGTTTGGGCCGAGAAACACTCACCGAAGCTGGGAGCGCGGCTCCGGAAAGGCTTTGTGGGGATTGGATCCTGATTGCCTGAAAGGTAAAATGCCGCCGTTCCTGCCTGACGTGCCGGAAATCAGAGAGGATCTTTGCGACTATCTTGGAGAAGTGCTGGCCCTCGACGCTATGTTCGGGATGTTTCTTGACGAGCTTGACAGAATGGGGGAGAGAGAGAACACTCTTGTCGTGGTCAGCGGGGATCACGGAATCCCGGGATTTCCGCGCGGCAAGTGCAATGTCTATCCATTCGGCACTTCAGTCGCATTGTTCGCCCAATATCCCGCGGTCGTGAAAGGCGGCAGGATCGTTGATGATTTCATCAACTTGATGGACCTGGCTCCGACCTTTCTTGAGGCGGCAGGCGTGGAACCTCCGTCTGTTATGACAGGACGCAGTCTGATGCCTTTGCTTATGTCAGACAAAAGCGGAGTCATCGACACGTCACGTAATTATGTCGTGACCGGACGGGAAAGACATCTTCCGACCGCCAGAGAAGGGAATCTGCCGTATCCGATGAGAGCGATTCAGACAAAAGATTTTCTTTATGTCATCAATTTCAAGCCGGACAGAGACCCTATGGGGGCATTCAACTACCCCGACTCGCTTGCCGATCCTTCCTACAATGATTGGCTCACAAACACTTACAGCGCTTTCGGAGACATAGACAATTCTCCCACGAAGGCTTGGATGATCGAGCACCGTTTCGACAAAAAGTGGTCGCTTCAGTGGAATCTCGGATTCGAGAAACGGCCTGCTGAGGAGCTTTATGACTTGTGCTCAGATCCGTATTATATGGTCAATGTGGCCTCCGCGCCTGCCTATTCTGAAATCAAAGCGCAGCTGCGCGCAAAGCTGCTCACCGTCCTGAAGGACACCTGCGACCCTCGCGTCTGTTCCGATCCTTCCCCCTTCGACATCGCTCCTTACACCCTGACTGGGAAACAATAAAAAAATGAAGACTGCTGACCGGAATTTTGATCAGCAGTCTTTTTCGTTATTCAGCCCTCAACCGATAGGGCTCTTTCTCTCTTTGCCTATTTCCGGAAGTTGCAGTGACGGCTGTTCTGACCGTATTGTGCCCAAGCTGAATTGGCCGGAGAGCTGACTCCAGGCAGAGAGACCGCATAGACTTTCGTTACGGAAGAGGCGGAATTCTTACCCATAAGATAGGCGTAACCCCACTCGGAAATTGAAATCGAGCCTTCAAATTTATCAGAAATATGCTTTTGGTAGACAAGAGTCCCTTCTGATGAGAGAACAAAGTAATCCCCTGTGAATGTGCAGACGTGAATCTGACCGAGATTGTCGATGGCCGGAACGCTGTAGGATTGGGCATTCAGGGTGTAGGACCATTTCGTACTGCCTGTCTTTGAGTCCAGCGCATAGACAATGCTTGGCACTGCTTGGTCTTCAACAATGTAGGCAGTTGAGCCGTCTTCGCTTAATGTGAACCCGCTGTATTTGAAGCCTTTTGCAAATGTGGCGCTCCAAATAGGTGTCTGTACGGCGGAAGCGTCAAACGAGGAGCAATCGAAGCAGGCTGCGTTCCAAGTTCCGGACTTGATTGTGCCGGCAATGAAGACTCTGCTTTTGGAGTCAACGCTGGCCTTGCAATGGTTTCCTACCATAATGTTGCCAGGAGTAAAACCGTTAGCCGTAGACACAGCGGCCCAAGTGTTGGCGGCATCTTCCACCATTGCGCCGAAACCGTTATTTCCCGTGACAGGGAACACGATCATTCCGTTGCCGAGGCCGACAATTGAACCGTTCACGCCTCCGGATGCCGGAGTCACAAGGGCGAGTTGTTTTCCGGTGGTTTTGTCAAATGCGCGTGCCGAACCTGTGCCTCCTCTATTCCCGATTATAAGATAGGCATTGGAAATGCAAGGAGTTGAGTAAGAGACTCTTGATCCTTGTTCGTAGGCAGAAGTGTTTTTCCACCTCACGGCTCCCGTCTCTCCGTCAAAAGATAGCAAAGTAGAAGCTGCGGAAGAGAGGCCGTAGCCGTGTGCCGCCCAGAAGACCGAGCCGTCAGTGTCCACGGACGGGTACGAAATTTCTTTCATCAGATAAGCGTTGTCTTGTGCGGTGGCATTGTACCTCCAAGCCTCTGATCCGTCATTGTTCAAAGCAACGAGAGCGCCGTCTCCGGTAGCGGCATAGATCAGACCTGCTTCGCTAACCGTCACTACGGCGTCTGCGGTCAGAGCATCGAAAGACCCTACAGCCGTTTCCCAAAGTACAGTGAAATCTTGAACGCTTTCAGCAAGAACATTCAGTGATTTTGTCGTGGATGAGGATTCGCCCCTGTCATCAGTGACAGTCAAGGTGACCTTCTGCATACCAACAGACGCAAATGTGTAGGAAGGCGTCGCTTCCTTCGACTCTGTTCCGTCAGGGAAAACCCAAAGTCTTGACGCAATCTCTCCATCCGAATCGCTGGAATTGTCCGTAAAGGCAACAGGACTTCCGACCGTCACGTGTTGCGGAGAGTAAGAAAATGCGGCGACAGGCATAATGTTGGCCGCCAGAACGGTTATCGTTTTCTTTATGCTTGCCTTGTTTCCGTCTGCGCCCCATGCAGTAAGAGTGATGGTGTATTCGCCTGATTTGTTGTAAACGATTGAGGACGGAGTCTCGCTCTCAGTCCAATTGCCTTCACCTGAGAAACCGAAATGCCAGAAAAATTCCGTTATTTCAGTTCCGGTAGCTGTGGATTTGTTCACAAAGTCGATGGGCGTCAGTCCTGCTATGATTTCTCCTTCGTTATATGAGAAGTCAGGTGTGATCACGGAATTGAATCCTTTCTCCTCAGTCTCTTTCTTGCATGAAGATAACATAAGAGCAAGGGTAAATAATGTTATGATGAATATATTTTTTTTCATAATGTACTACTTTGTTAAGGTTATCTTTTACCCTGTTTTTCCAAATAAGCGTTCATTTCCAAAGGATAGTCGCACTGGATCATATTTATGCCCCAAGCGACGAGATTGGAGACAAAAGAATAATCTCCTGAGAGAAAGGCGGTCCCTCTGTCGTCAAGAACATTCGTCACAGAAAGGTAAGATTGGTTCACGGTACCGATCCAAGCCTGATTGGCGTTCGTGACGTTTCCGGAAAGCTGGACCATATATGTGGGCGAAAATATTGACAGGGCCGTTAGCTGTGCCTGACTGTTTGCATGTGGCGCTATGATCCCGGGTATGTCTTGTTCGCTGAGCCATTTGGATTTGTCTGTTGCTGTTGAAATGTAGAATTGAACTCTGTCGAGGCATCCGCATTCTTTGACCACATTGTACACCTTCTCTATGTCCACGTCACTTTGATCACACTTGTCAATGTTGAACCATACTTTGCCGCGAAATCTAGTGAGGACTTCCTTTAATGTGGGCACGCTCTCTTCCGTGACAGTTCCGTCAGTCGTCACCAGATGGTATTTTTTGATTTCCGCCAAAGTGTGTTGTGAGACGTAGCCAGGATCAGTGGCATAAGAACTGTAATCAGTGAAGCGGCTGAGGTAGTTGTCGTGAATGCAAATAACCTCCCCGTCTTTAGTAATCTGAGCATCGGTTTCGATGAAATCCACACAGCCGAGATCGATACATTTCTGATAGCCGGCCAAGGAATTCGGGGCAAGCCCATATCCTGCGTTTGTGTTGCCTCTGTGGGCCATAATCCAGATTTTGCTCTTGTCGAAATTTTTGCACGACCAGCTCAGACTATTGCCTGTCACCTCAATGTTGTGTGTAAGAGTCTTTGTCTCTCCTGAAGTGAAAGACAGTGCTGCGGACAGTGTGAAGCTGCCTTCATCCGAGTACTGATGTGTCAGCTGTTTTGATGCATCGGTTATTGTCTCAGTAGCTGTTCCGTCGCCAAATGACCAATCAACTTTGGATATGTTCTGGGTGCCGTCAATCGAAACTCTGACTTCTTCCATTTTGGCCGGATAGCTGTTGCTGAGAGCGATTGTCGCACTTGCGGGATACACGGTAAGGCCCAATGAGACCTGAGTCATCTTTGCGCCTGTCCTTTTCATAGCCGCATTGATAGTGTAGTCTCCTGACTCCTCATAATAATGCGTAACCGCTTCACCGGCCCCGGAAGTCACGACATTCTTGTCGCCGAACATCCAAATTACCGATGTGACGTTAGTGAGATCTCCTTCAAGCTTGAATGTGACAGACTCGCTGACAATCGGATCTGAAACTGAAGCCAGAATTTTGACAGTTTCTTCTTGAGTGTCCTCATTTGACCCATCCGTGTCATTCGCCTCGCTGTCAGAGCAGCTGAGCGGCAAAGCGAGCATCAACAAATAAATAATTATCTTTTTCATATTCGTTAAATACGTGATTAGTAACCAAAATTCTGATACATCCCTTCCGGATTCAAGATCCTCTCGTTGTATGGGATAGGCAGAAGCAAATCCTTGAGACCGAAATTCGAATTAATAGCGTTGAAATGCTGAAGTAGTTCAGCGCTTGAGTACATTCTCAAAAGATCCTGCCAGCGAAGACCTTCCTGAATGAACTCGTGCCGTCTTTCATCATAGATGCCCTGTCTAAGATCCGTTCCTGTCCAATCGGAAAGACCGGCTCTTGCTCTTACCATATTCAGATATAGCTTGGCGTTATTCTCATCCCCTGTCCAGTAGTATGCCTCAGCCAGCATCAATGCCACATCCGCATATCTGAACACAATCCAATTGTTTCCGCCATAGCCGTTAGCCCCGCATTCAAGATCAACGAATTTCATTGAGTGGTAATAGGTCACTCCCGAAAGAGTCGTCGCGGCGAGGAATCCCTTTCGAGCGTCTCCTTTTTCAAAGGATTCATAAGTGTCGGTTGTAGCCATATTTGAAGCAGAACCTGTGTGCATTGATGTGATGCCTGTCTCAATCGGTCCGAACAGATAGCTGAAAGACGATCCGAGAGACTCGTTGTTCTGGATGTAATTCAACTGAAAAATGTTTTCGGCGCAAGTCTTTTGAGTGGAGAGATCCCAAATATCGGAATAAGGGATAGTGGACAAGGCGCTAAATGTTTTTTTGCCCCAAGCATCGGTGAGCTGGTCAAAGGCCAATTTGAAGCTTTCTTTTTTAGAGCTTTCAAAGTCCTCGTCACATGCTTTTTGCAGAGCCGCTTTGCCATACAAAACCATTGCCGCAACCTTGCCGGCTCGTCCGCACACTGAAGCGAAATCTGACAGAGGGCTTGCGAGAACATAATCCAAATCAGCGAAGATTGCGTCATATATCTGCCCTTTTGGCACTCTGACGTCAGCTGCGTTGATTTCGGAAACGTAAAGTAAAAGCCAAAAACAAGGATTAATATCCATATTCAAACCGCTGTAAACACTTAGTTTACAGCGGTTTTTTATTTTATTATTTATGCTTACTTATTGATATATCCGATTATTTTTCGTATATTTGCTACATATTTGTTACGCGACTTAAATAACAGTAAGGTGCGACTAATAAATACTTATCACTACTTATTCATTCTAAAAACGATTGATATGCCTGGTAGCAAATTTATTCTTCCAAAGACATGCGAAAACTGCGGTGCTCAGTTCAATGCTAAAACTGTGTATTCAAAATTTTGCTCAAAGAAATGTTCGGAGGCTGCAACTCGTAAAAAGAAGGC
>JBAYFJ010000127.1:0-5925 GCA_041667245.1 Bacteroidales bacterium
CCATCAGACAGGACACTTTTTGGGAACATTCTCATACGGTTACACCAAGATGGCTTTCGAGGCCGGCGAGTTGACCGGTTTCGAGAAAGAAATATTCATTTTGCCTTCGTGCAATCATTATTCGCGGTACCACGGAATAAGGAGAAAATCTCTTGTGAAATTCGGCACCCCCATATCCATAAAGCCATTTTACGAACTCTACAAGACTAAGCCGAGGACGGCTCAGAGACAGGTCAACGAGTTGGTGCGCGCTCAGATTGAGAGTATGATGCTGGACATCAAAGACATCGCTGATTATGACGCCATAGAGTTTCTGCGTCAGGGAGACTACGGAACTGAGTTCGCTAAGGAGAACGGGTTCAATCCGGAGAATCTGCCCGAAAAACTCGCTTCCGATCGCCTTCTTGTCGAAAAACTTGCCACGGTCACCGGAAGGGGAAAGACCTCAGGCAGTTTCAGTTCGGCTTCCACCAGTTGGGATGGTTTGGGAACGGATGAGCAGACTCAGATCACTGTCGCTGCAAATCAAGTAGAACAGGATGTCCCGGAGATATATTCAAAGGCTCTTCAACTCAAGAAAGGGATGGCTGATGCGGGGGTCAGCGAGAGAAATTTCAAAGAGAAAGCTACTTGGGGCGATATAATCGTGAAAATCATCGGGGTGATAATCTTGCTGCCGCTCGCTGTGTTTGCATTGTGGCCGAGCGTCATTTCCTATTTCGTGCCGATGTATTTCAACAAAAAGATGGAAGACAGTATGTTCGAGGGTACGCTGTTGTTTGCGGCTAACGCCCTATTCATATTCCCGATTCTCGCCATTGTCACCATTGCGGTTGTGTGGCCGCTGCACGGTTTCCTTCAGGCAATTGTCTGGATTGTTCTTTTCCCGCTGCTCTGCATCGTGGAGTGGACTTACTGCGGATGGCTGAGGGACATCAAGGAGGACATCAATTATAGAAAATCAGCGGATTCGGACGCTATCATCAATCTTACCGGTTCTCGTGTCGAACTTTACGATGAACTGAACAAAATGTTAAAATAATGCAGAACAGAGTAGTTATAACGGGGATGGGAATATATTCCTGTCTGGGCAAAACACTTGACGAGGTTAGGGACGCTCTTTACAAGGGAAAGTCCGGCATCGTTCTGGATCCCGTTCGCAAGGAAATGGGTTTCAGATCAGGCCTTACGGCAAAACTCGAGGTCCCGGATCTGAAGAAGGAGCTTCCCCGCTCGGAAAGAGTGTTTATGCCGGAGCAGGCAAAATATGCCTATTGTGCCACAAGGGATGCGTTGAGTGATGCCGGCGTTAGTCAGGACTATCTCAATTCCCACATTGTCGGACTGCTTTACGGCAACGACAGTTCCACGGTGCCGGTGGTTCAGGCAGTGGACATAATCAGAGAAAAGAAGGACACTTCCCTTTGCGGGTCGGGAGCCATCTTCCAGTCTATGAATTCAACCGTGACTATGAATCTGGGCTGTACGTTCAAGCTAAAGGGCATTAATCTGACTGTCTCCGGAGCTTGTGCCAGCGGATCGCACGCCATAGGTCTGGGATCTCTGCTGATTCAGAGCGGACTTCAGGATATGATCGTGTGCGGAGGTGCTCAGGAAGTAAATCCTTACGCCGTAGGCTCTTTCGACGGAATCTCCGCTTTCTCAATCAGAGAAAAGGAACCGGAGAAGGCCAGCCGTCCTTTCGACAGAGACCGTGACGGTCTCGTTCCGAGCGGCGGAGCGGCTACAGTGATAATAGAAAGTTACGAATCAGCTGTCAGACGAGGCGCCAAGATCTACGGAGAGATTCTCGGTTACGGCTTCTCAGGCAACGGGGATCACATCTCCGCGCCTAATGTCGACGGCCCGAGCCGCGCGCTTGAGATGTCAATTCTTCGCGCCGGGATTGCCAAAAGCGAAATCGGCTACATCAACGCGCACGCAACTTCGACTCACGTTGGAGACACCAACGAGGCCAAGGCTCTCTACAACGTGTTCGGGGACCAGAAGGTAAACGTGACCAGTACGAAATCTCAGACAGGTCATGAAATGTGGATGGCGGGAGCCAGCGAAGTGATCTATTCGATGCTTATGATGAAAAATGATTTCATCGCGCCGAATCTGAATTTCGAGCATCCTGACGAGGATTCCGCCAAGTTGCTTATTCCTGCCGGCAGGGTGGACAAGCATTTCGACATATTCCTTTCCAATTCATTCGGGTTCGGCGGCACTAATTCGTCTCTCGTAATCGGAAACATTAAAAAGTAAAATTATTTATTAACCATTTAGGATTTGTTATGGAAAAAACAGAATTAATCAAAAAAATCAACAGCGCGATGGCTGAGGAATTCGAAGTTGAAGAGTCGGTGTTCGCACCTGAGGCAGACATCAAGTCCGCTCTGGAACTTGACAGCCTTTCACTCGTGGACCTCGTGGCTCTCGTGGAATCAAATTTCGGAATCAAAATCAAAGGCACTGACATAGCTCTTGTCAAGACATTCGGCTCTTTGTACGATTTTATTTACGAAAGAATTGAGAAATAAGATACCTCCGGTGCCTATCCTTAAGGGTGAGGACATTCTGAAGATTATCCCACAGCGGGCCCCGGTGGTGATGGTGGACACGTTATATGATGTGTCTGACGATTCCGCCGACACCGCTCTGACGATAGCTCCTGACAACATATTTTGTCGCGACGGAGTTCTGACCGAGTCCGGGATAATCGAGCACACGGCACAAAGCGCGGCGCTTTTCTCCGGTTACGGCTACTATCTCAAAGGTGAGAATCCGCATCTTGGCTTCATCGGAGAGATCAAGCATTTTGACATCTTCTGTCTTCCTCGCTGCGGAGAGACGTTGAACACTCATCTAACTGTCCTTGCGTCCGCTATGGGGATATCCCTCGTTACCGTGATTGTCTTGTCGGAAAGCGGTGAGGTCGCAAAAGGACAGATGAAAATCTTCATAAAGGAATGAGGGAACTGACTGACACGACGAGAGTTCAGGTCCGTTTCTCGGAAATTGACCCGCTGAACGTAGTGTGGCACGGCAACTATGTCAAATATCTTGAGGATGCGCGCGAGGCCTTCGGCAGGAGATATGGCATCGGGTACAAAGAATTGGTGCGCAACGGTTATTTCG
The DNA here is from genome assembly GCA_041667245.1 of Bacteroidales bacterium. Lineage (GTDB taxonomy): Bacteria > Bacteroidota > Bacteroidia > Bacteroidales > UBA932 > Cryptobacteroides. The sequence goes on from JBAYFJ010000127.1 coordinate 3,142, forward strand.
CTCCGGTCTATGACTTGCAGATGCGTTTCAATCAGTCAGCGCTTATGGATGATGAACTGGAGGTTAATGTCCGTTTCAAGCCATCGTTCAGCGCCAAGATGGTCTTCGAGTACGAAATCCGCAGACCAAAAGACAACGCTCTCATCCTCACCGCAACTTCAGTGCAGTTGTTCATAACAAGAGATCTCGAGTTTTGTCCGAGCGTCCCTGATTTCTACAGGGTTTGGCTGGGCAGAGTCTGCTATGACTTTTTCTCAATAGAATCTTATCACGCCACGGCGGACAAACACGAGTTCCGCATTAGGCTTTCTCCTGACAGCGATGTCTACAAAGGGCATTTCCCGGGATCTCCGGTGGCTCCCGGAGTCTGCACTGTGCAGATGCTCAAGGAATGCGCGGAGTATGCCCTCGGCGCAAGGACGCTTATGGTAAAAATCGGCCAGTGTAAATTCCTCAAACTTGTCGTTCCTTCCGAATTGCCTGAGGCAGACGTGGCTATGACTCTTTCCAAGAAAGATGACGCTTGTTTCCTTACGGCGACGCTATCCGGTTCGGGGGAGGATTATGTCGTTTTGAAAGCCGAACTTAAAATAGAAGACAATGGATAGGATTTTTGTCCCTCTCTACATTTTTTTCGAGAAACACAAGTTTCTGATGTATGCGTTGCTGATTGTCAGCAGCGTTATTTTCGTTTGGTTCGGACTGAAGGTCAAGTATGAAGAGGACATCTCCAAACTTCTTCCTCAGACTGACGAGTCTTCTGACAAAGGTCTGGCTTTCGGAAGCCTGAAAGTCAAAGACAAGATTTTCATACAGATGCAGGCCGCGGATTCCATCGACATTTACTCTCTGATGGACGCTTGCGACGAGTTTTTCGACTCTCTCAAGCAGGCTGATTCCGCAACCGGCTATATTGACAACGAACTTTACAGGATTGACGATGACCTGGCCGTGATGGGCCTTGACTTCGCAATGGCTCACGTGCCATCGTTCGTGGACACTTCCTGCTACTCGCTTTTTGACGAGGCTATGACCCCTGAGGCCGCAAAGGTCTCTATGGCTGAGGATTACGATTTGATTCTCAACGACGTGACAGGCTCTGCCACGACAATGGTCAGCACTGACCCTCTTGCGTTGAGGAAGGCCGTGGCCGCAAAGATAGGGCTTTCCGGAGGCGGACTTGGAGGCTTCACGGTGATCGACAAACATCTTTTCTGCAGAGATTCCACTGTGGAGCTCGGCTTTATATCCCCCGATTTCACTTCTTTCGATTCCGGCGCGGGTTCCGCTTTGACGGACTTGATTCAGAAAGAGATTTCCCAGTTCGAGTCATCCCATCCCGGCATAAGCGTGCTTTACCACGGTGCCCCTGTGCGCAGCGCGTTCAATTCCAAACAGATAAAGAGCGACCTGCTGGTCACCATCGGCTTGTCGTTCCTGGTCATAATCATTTTCCTTTGTTTCTCTTTCAAGAGTCTCTCCCTGTTGCCGTTTATGGCTTTGCCGGTTGCTTACGGGACATTTTTCGCATTGTCCTGCATATTCTGGGCGAAAGGCGGAATGTCGCTTATGGCACTCGGAATCGGGGCTATAGTCCTTGGAGTGGCTTTGAGTTATTGCCTGCACGTGCTGACGCATTTCAAATATGTAGGAGGCGCGGTCCAAATGCTGAAGGACGAATCCACTCCTGTGTGTCTGGGCTGTCTGACCACTATCGGGGCGTTTTTGGGACTGCTTTTCACAAAGAGCGACCTGCTCAGGGATTTCGGGCTGTTCGCTACGCTCTCACTTGTCGGCAGCACGTTGTTCGCTCTCATCGTGCTTCCGCATTTCCTTGAGGCGAGAAGCCGCAGGAAGGAGGACAGGAAGAACGAGAAGGTGTTCGCTTTCATAGACAAGATGAACGCTTATCCTCTTGACAGGAAGCCGTGGCTTCTGGTCTCGATTACTATTTTGTGCGTGGTCTGCATCTTCTTCTCTGGCAAAGTCGGCTTTGACAGCGATCTTAAGAACATAGGCTACAACAATCCGAAAGTGCTTGAGTCAGAGAGACTTTACGCTCAGAAAAACTATAACGGCAATGCTCAGATGTACTATGCGGCGACTGGGAAGACTCTTGATGAGGCTCTCACGGCCAATGCCAGGATCCTGACAGTGGTCGATTCGCTCTCTAAAGCAGGGGTCGTGAGCCAGTACTCTTCCGCGGTGTCAGCGCTTTTCCCGACGATCGCCGAACAGAAGGGCAGAATCGACGCTTGGAATGCTTACTGGGCTGATGCCAAAGTCTCGCAAGCTCGCAAGACGATAGGCAATGCTTCCAAAACGGTCGGCCTTTCTCCTGAGATTTTCGAGCCTTTCTACCAAATGGTCGGCGCTTCTTACGCCCCTGCTTCGCTTTACGATGCCGGAGTGCTTCCTGAGGGCTTGCTGTCGAATTTCATCGAGCAGTCTCCGGAAGGAAGTTTCCTGGTTTTTACGCCGGTTCAGATGCCTGAAAGCCTGAAGTCAGAGGTGAACGATGCGGTGGCGGAGGTGCCTCACGCAGTCGTGGTGGATCCTTTTTACTATATGAACGATATGGTCCGGCTTATTCACGACGACTTTAATCTCGTGCTATGGATTTCATCGCTGTTCGTGTTTATAGTCCTTTTGGTCTCTTTCAGAAACATCTGGAGTTCGCTTCTTGCGTTTATGCCTTTGTGTCTTAGCTGGTTCGTAGTAGAGGGCCTGATGGCGATTTTTGGTCTGAAGTTCAATCTGATCAACATAGTCGTCTCCACTTTC
>JBAYFJ010000128.1:0-5906 GCA_041667245.1 Bacteroidales bacterium
GACACGCTTTCCAAGATAGCAGTGGCAAATCACACCACCGTACAGGCTATATGCAAATTAAACGGCATATCCACGAGAACAACTCTCAAGATAGGCCGCAAACTCAGAGTAAAATAACAAGTCTACTTTTTGACGTTGGGGTCGATTCCGCGATGCCAAAAGGCGGATGTGATGTCCTCCTTAGTACCGTCTTTCAGGACGTGGTAAAGGCGCTGATTGGTCTCCCGGTTGTTCAATGGGCCTTTTGATGGCATATACGGCCCCACTTTCACGTAATCGAAAATAGAGAACAGCTCGTCCTCCACGCTCTCGCGCCCGGAATAAAGGGCGAGAGAGACAGAAGGATGTGTTTTCCTCACATAACGGGCAACGGACTCAAGCGCGGCCTTGTCTCTCCCCTCTCCCAAAAGAAGGAAACAATTCACGCCAAAATTGTCAGCGAACAATCTGTCGATTGCGGCGGGTGTGAGCTCCTCGCCAACGTCATCTCTTAAAAAAGGGGAATGGCATCCCTCGCACTGCCCCTGACAATTGGAGATGTCAAGGGCGAGGGCGAGCTTGTCCGGAATCTCTTCCAGGACCACGGATGTCATCTGAGGTACATATTTTATCATCAGTTGTTGTCGTAAAATCTCTTCACAGCCTCTTCCTGACGCATTTCGCTGAAAGAGGATATTCTCTTAAGGTAGCCGATGACTCTAGTAAGATAATCAAGGTTCTTGCTTCCGCACTTAGGGCAGACTTCCAGAGTGTCCTTGCTGAGGTAGCCGCAGTCGTTGCAGACGGTGTTCCTGCAATTGAATGTGAAATAATTGGTCCCGTAATGAGCCGCCACGTTCATCAGCTGTCTGTACTGATCCTTTGTGAGATGCTCTGCAATGTTCATGTGCAGGGCGGATCCGCCGTCAAGAAACTTGACATAGTCCTCTCCGTGCAGTTTGAATTTGTCAATCATCGTAAGATGCTCGTCCTCAGGATTGTAGAAATAGGAACTGTACATATTGTGTTCCGGAGAGACGAAGAAACCGTCTTTCTTGTCCCATTTGTAATTCTTGCCTGAAAGGTTCTCCCCCGGCACAAATTCGGTGTTGAACATAGCTTCTTTGGTCCTGTCTTTTCTGTTTGCCTTGTTGATGGTCTCCAGAATCGTGTTCACGAATTCCTTGTAATCGTCGTTAGGCGAGATGGTGAGGCCGAGGAACTCTGCGGCGTCAGTGAGACCGTTCACTCCGACAGTGAGATACTGCTTGCGCATATCGATGAACCCGGCTTTGTAGACATCCAGCATATCCGCCGCGAGGAAATCCTTGATGATTTCGTTGAAAGCGATCTGGTACTTGTGGGTGTTCTCGGTCATCTCGCTGAGCTCATTGTCAATGTAGGCGTAGAGTTCGTGTCTGTTGAATTTCAGAGATGAGTCGAGCGGTTTGTCTTCAGGAATGTCGATTCCCTGCTTTTCTTTAAAATATTTCCTGGTCGCAATCTGTATTATCCTGTTGAGATTGATAGTCATCACGGATTTTGAGCCCGTGGCCACTGAGGCTGTGCCCATAGAGTACTGATGAGTGGTGTGATTGTGTGCCTCGTCCTCCGTGTCCAGGTCTTTCAACGAATTGCGAAGACGGCAGCAGCTCGAAAGACTGTCAGGGCTGTTGGACAGATAGCAGAAGAAACTATGCCCTTTCGACCACATCTCTGCCGTGAAGTCAGCATATTCCTTGTCTTTGAAATCATCTTTGCCGTCCGTCAGAAGAGCCATCGTCTCCACGGGGAATGTGAGTATGTAGTTGTTCCTCTCTCCGTTGAACCAATTCATAAAATGCTTCTGAAGCCAGGAAAGAGATTCCCATCGCGGAGCTGTGCCGTCAGGAAACCTGAAGTCCCCGAACACGCCCTCGAAATACGGCTTGTCGAAATAACCTATGTTCCAGAACACCGTCTGATAGCCTCTGTTGCCGGCAGGCATGTTCATAGAGTGCACCACCTGCTGGAAGTAATTGTCAATCACCTTAGTAAGCGTGCGCTTCTTGATGTTCAACTCAACAACGTCGTTGAGTTTTTCAAGATAGTCGTCCCCATAGTCCTTCCTGATGAAGTAATCGAAATACATCAGGAACTCAGGCGTGGCCACGGCTCCCATAAATTGGGAAGAAATCGAATAGACGAGATTGATGAACTCGCCGCAGAAAGATTTCAGATCCGTCGGCGCCACGGAGACACCTCCGAGGTTTCTCAAGCCATCGACAAGGAACGGATACATCGTGATCGCCACGCAATACGGGTACCCCGGGGTTCCGCTCTCGTCGTGTTTGTAGAGAACGTGACTGTTCAGATCCGCTATGTACCTGTCAGCCATCTGCTTTCCGTACATAGCCTTTATCTTGTCACGCATAATGTATCTGTTCTGTTTGATGTTGTTCTCCTTATAGAGTTCCTGCCCGAGCGTGACGATGTTCTTACGGGTCACGTTGGCGTTGGAATCGAACTTAGAGCCCGTGGCCGCATTTGAAGCCACGATGTAGTCTTTGATGAAGTCTCTCTTCTTGCGCAGATCAATGTCGGCGTCAAATTTCTCAATGTAAGCGAGAGCCACTTTCTTATTGATGGACATTAGCGACTCTTCCACCTGTCTGCGGATTTCCAGACTTGTGATCTTGTCATAAATGTACAAGTTGTCAATAATGGACACTACTATAGCTTCGTGACAAGTCTCTCCCGCCGTTTTGTAAGCCTCGCGGATGCCTCGCATCAATTTGTCCTTATCAAAGTCTTCTATAGACCCGTTCGTTTTACGTACATCCATATCGTATATCTTTAATTTGTTTATATTCAATAAAATAAGTCTCCCTCACATTAGCCTATAAACCAAGCAATCCCGGTCTGAAAAAAGACTGGGGTTGCCTAAATCGTCTAATCTCCGAGGTCGAAGTTAGATAATAATATGCTAATGATTTCTACTTAGCGACTGAGAGTAATTAACAAGTTATTAACAATTCGCATTGCAACGCCGTAGAAGCAAGATTTTAGAACGTGAATTTTGTAACCATCAAAATTCTGTGGTTGTAGACCCAATGAAGGCCGTCCTCAACCAGTCCGTTCTTGCTGCTGACGCATCCGTCCTTGGCATAAGTGCCGTACTGAACGCCTGTGAGGTCATATTCAAGGCCTAAGCAGAATCTTCCCCAGTTACGGGTCACAGCCGGTGTGACACGCCACATTGAGTTCATATTGGAATAGCCGCTTGCGTTGAAGTAATAGTCTGTCTTAGGAGTGAGACCGTCACCGTCCCTGTCCGCGAGTTCGTCAGCCGTACCGAGGAGTTTTACATAACCGAACATTCCGGAAACAACCCATTTCTTTCCGTATTGCGCGGAGACGAATGAGACGCTGCTGCGCATCGGAGTGTAATCGTAGCTGCCGTCGGAATTGACGGAAGAGACGCCGTAGCCTGAAAGCATATTCAGATGCTCTCCCGCAGACGCGTAGATTGTCTTAGCCCTTAGCTGGAAAAGATTGTGCGTGTACTGAAGAAAAAGGAAAGGTGACAAGGTTGTGAGCCTGTCATTGACCTTTATCTGAGTGTTAGTAGCCCCCGTAGGAGCGTCAGGATCCACACCCGTTCTTCTCGGCTTGATGCTGAGCAAGTCAGCTCCGGCCTTGACCGCAATCCCGCCAGCTGCCTTGTAACCGATCCCGAGGAACACTTCCGGGGTGCATCCGTAATTGATGTAGTTTATGCTTTTGCCGTCAGGGCCTGTGGACAGGTACTGCATCTGCCACAAAAGGCTTCCGATGAAAGTAAAACCGCTTTCTGTGTCGTAATTCAAAGAAACCTGAGGGGTTCTGCTGAACTGACAGAACGGCTGACCGACCTCCAACTCGAAACCGTGAGGTTTGTCGTCTGAAAGAGGATGCCAAGCCTGACCGACCTTCAACAAAGCGCTTGATTTTCCGTTCTTGCCCAGATTCGCCCATTTGGCAGTGAAATAAGCCTGACGGAGTCTAAGAACTGCTACGCTCCCCGACATACAGTAGAAATCAGCCTCGAATTTTCCTCCGAACTGAGCATTTCCGTACTGATAGCCGGAAAGGTCCAGACCGAGTCTTGAAGTCAGTGCGAGAAAACGGAACGAAGTCTGCTTGTTGAGATCTTCCCCGGCATAATTGAGATTCTCGTCCTTGGGCATATAATAATAGAGATTCTGCGTGCCGCAACTGCTCTCTCTGGTGTCGAAAGCATAGAACATCCTCAGGAAGCCATAAGGCTTGATTTTCAGATTGTCCAGAATCTTTGCCGGTTTTTCTGAGGATTCCGTCACGGCATCCTTCTCCCCTGCAACCGCCGATGTCATTGCAATCAATGACATCGCAGCTGCGAACAATATAAATTTCCTCATATTTCTCCTATATTCCTATAAAAATAAGTATTAAATAGCCTATCACGAAACCAGTGACTCCTATGATAAGGCCGACTTTGGTCATATCCTGCACCTTGATCAGACCGGTTGAGTGCGCAATTGCGTTCGGAGGGGTACTGATAGGGAAAAGCATTGCGAGCGAGCACGCGATAGCCACACCGACGATAAGAGTTTTCGCTCCACCGACCGGAATAAGAAGATCTCCCATACCGACAGCGATCGCACTGATGATAGGCACGAGAAGACTCGCCGCAGCGGAATTCGCAATGAAGTTGGAAAGAGCGTAAGCCAGAAGGCCTGAGATAACAAGGATGACCATCGGTTTGAAGGAGTTGAACGGAATGGCCTCGACCATATCCTGCGCAAGACCTGTCTTGTTAAGGGCTATACCGAGTGCGAAACCGCCGGCTACCATCCAGAGCACGCTCCAGTCCACGTCCTTAAGATCGGATTTCGTTATCACTCCCGTGACGCAGAAGACTCCGACAGGAATCATCGCGACCACATTGGCATTGACACCCGTGAACCTGTCAAAAACCCACATAAGGATAGTAATGGCGAAAGTGACATAAACTATGTACGACTTGATGTCATTTTTGTGATCGCTTTCTATCTTGAGCTCAATTGACTTGGACTTGAAAGGGAAGAATTTCAAAAGCACGAACCAGGCGATGAGAATCAGCACGATCACGAAAGGCACCATAAGGGCCATCCATTCTCCGAAACCGATTTCCATGTGCATTGTCTCTCTGAGGTAGCCCAAAGCGATTGCGTTAGGCGGGGTTCCGATTGGTGTGCCCATACCTCCGAGGTTGGCTGAAATAGGAATCGCTAGCGCGAGACCCACGGCACCTCTCTCGTCCTTAGGCAAAGTTCTGAGCACAGGGGCGAGGAATGTCATCATCATCGCTGCCGTCGCGGTGTTGCTCATAAACATTGAGAACAATGCGATGACGCAAAGGAAACCGAGAAGCACGAATTTAGGCTTGTGTCCGAACGGAACGAGCATCGCTTTGGCGAGCTTTACATCCAGTCCCACTTTCGTGGCTGCGATCGCAAGGATGAATCCGCCGAGGAAAAGCATAATCGTCGGATCCGCGAATGCCGCGAGAATGGACTTGTAACTGACGAAAGTGCCCATCTGATTAGGCTGATCCTTGCCCATAAAGAATAGCAGGCTGCTGTCCGAAATCGTGAGCAGCATTATGACTATGATCAGGACTGAGGTCGTCCACGCAGGGATGATTTCGAACATCCACAGCAGTGCGGCGAGAACGAAGATAGCGACGGTTCTCTGCTCAACTATAGAAAGAAGGGGAGAGCCGTCTACACCAAGACCGTAAAAGGTTCTTGGAACCAACCAGAAAAAAAGGAATGCCGCAATTGCGACAAAAAGCATCACCAGTTTCTTTACAGGGATGCCGCAACAAGATGCGGAAACTGTTGAATTAGACATTTGAGTTATTTAGTTTATTAATATTTCGGCTA
>JBAYFJ010000129.1:0-5756 GCA_041667245.1 Bacteroidales bacterium
GCTCTGCCGGTTTTATATTTGCTGAGCAGGCCGTCCAGAATGAATATGCTGAAGTCATCCCCCATACCGAATATGAATGTGGACAGAATGATGTTCACGATGTTGAACTCAATTCCGATCATTCCCATTATCCCGATTATTATGACCCAGCTGATTAGCATCGGCAGGAAACTGAGCAAAGCCAGCTCAAGTCTGCCGTAAGAAATGGCGAGCACAAAGAAAATCAGGATTGAAGAGATGTAAAGAATAAGATAGAAGTCTTTGTTGATGGTGGAAGCCGCCTTGTCCGCAAAATAGGACTGGTCGTAAATCACCACGTCCGGACGTCCGAGGAAATGGCCGTACACCTGTTCTTTTTCGCTGTTTTTCAGCCTGACTTGAGACACAAGCATTGTCAGTTTGTCAGATTTGGCAACCCAGTTTGAGAACAAGGCCGGCAGAGAATCGTCATCGGAGTAATCCACAAGAACGTATTTTTTGTCCAAAGATGCCAGAAAAGAGTCGAAGGCGTCTTCTGAGAATCCTATTTCCCCGCCATAACTATGAAGAGCCTCTTTCAGTGTCGCCTTCTTCTCAGGCGTCCAATAATTGTCCCATTTTAGTATTCTCTCCCGTTGTTCGCGGTCACCGCAAACAAAACGCCCCGCATTTGCGTAACTGTCAATCTTACCTGAGCGCAAAAGGCTGTCCAGAGAGCTGTTGGTCCGGTTATATGCCTTAGCTGCGTCATCCTGAGACTTCCCCACGCTCACGAACATCACATTCTTCATAGAATTCGAGCCTTGAGCAGAGATTTTCGTCTCCGCAGCCTTAAGATGAGGAGCCCAGTAATTGAGATTCATCATATTGCTGTCGAACTTCACTTTGGAGGAAGTGAACATACAGACGATGGTCAGAATCACAAGACCGCCTACCAGCCATTTGTTCTTCTCGAAAGGATAGGAATTCAACGCCTCGATTTTGGAAAGCAGGACACCTTCCTTGACATCCTCTTGCCCGCTGAGAAAATGCGGAAGGAACACAAGGCAGAAAAAAGACGTTCCCACAAGCGTGAGAGCGGCAATGAGACCAAAATCCCGCAAAAGAGACGAGTCGGTGAACAGCAATCCGAGGAAGGCTCCCACCGTCGTAAAACTGCCCACTGTCAGAGGACTTGCAATCTCGGAAAGCAGCTGTCTGACAGTCCTGACGTGATTCTGATGAGCAAGAATGTGAATCGAATAACTCAAGGCAACTCCAATTATAGCGGATCCCGAACCTATCGCGATTCCGGATATGCTTCCTTTGATTAACGCCACCAATGCCATCGCGAACAGCACTCCGTACAGAACCGGAGCAAGAATCAGCAGCACGGATCTCTTCCGTTTGAAGACCATAGTGATGAAAAGCACTATGATGACCAAAGCGACAAGGGATGTCAGAAGGGTGTCCTTCTTCAATTGTCTCGCATTGTACACCGCAACGGCCGGGCCGCCGAAATACTGAACGTCCAGCGTGTTGAATTCTGTTTTTAGTGAGTCAATGGAATTTTCAATCAGCGAGACCAGCTCATCGTTTCTGCCCCCGTAGCCCTGACCTTCTGCCGGCTCGATGAAAGAAAGCATAGTCTTTCCGTCCGAAGTGAACAGATGGCTGTCCCTCATCACATAGTCAGAAGCAATATTCAAGTCGGCAGTGTGAGACAAAGCAGGATTTCCGATTCCAAGAGGATCTCTTAGAAGAAAATCCCCGAGCACGATTCCGGCGGGGGAAATCAGGGATATGTAGTCGTTCTCCAGTCGTTGTCTGATTGTGGATTCGCTTGTGAGAGAGTCTATTGACGCATAGTCGGAATCCTGAAGAAAAACCGGCAGGTTGGCATAGATAAAATCCGAGGTCTGAGCCACGTCCTCTCCACCGAAAGTGTGCTGATAGCCGTCAATCAGATTGTCAGACTCTCCTTTCGAGAGCAGTTCCGAGAATCTATCGGAAGCGGCGAACAGACTGTCACTCACAGCGGAAGAAGTGTTTTTCTCTGAAAACAGGACGATTATCTTGTCCGTTACCTTCAGATTGCCAAAGACCTCAGCCTCATTAGAGAAGTCCCCGGTCTTGGGAAAGAAGCCTGTCACACTGTCCTCCAAATGGAGTCTTGAAGCCAAAAAGGCCCAAAGCGCCACGCTCAAGAAAAGGGAAAGCCGGAAAACGGCCTTGTGACCGTTAAGATAATCATATATTCCAACGAAAAACTTCCCCATAACCTACCTATTTACATCCTCGACTGACTTTGACGGATTCTTCCGAACAAACGCCAAAATCGCAAACACAATTAGTCCAAAAAGTAAGGCACAGGCCGCTCCGAACACGAAACTGCCGAGAACATATTGCAAAAGCACGGCTCCTACCTTTTCAAAAGTAAGTTCTCTGAAACTGAAAAGCAGAGGTTGGGAGAGAATCTTGCAACCGGCCCAATAACTACCGAACAATATGAACGGAATCACAGGCGGAATGCTTATGTTTGATGCAACAAGCGTGATAATCTTGTTGAGTTTGAGCAGATGAGCTAATGCGAACGCCACCACCATCTGGTAGCCCCAAATCGGGACAATGCCCATAAATATTCCTAAGGCAACCGCCTCCGAGATCCGGAGATTCGTATCCTTGGAATGGATTATCTGATTGTCAATAAAGAGTTTGACATTCTCCTTAGTCAGACTCTTAAAAAATTTGACAGGCCACCTCCAGAAGAAACAGTAGAGAACCAGAAGTGTGTTCAGGACACTGATCTTGAAGAAATCCCTGAAGGGCTTGAAATGCGAGACCCTCTCCTCTTTCGGAGGATAATACACTCTCACAGGCACATTCTTGACCCTAACCCCTTTCCACGCGGCAAACACTATCATTTCCAGCTCGAACTCATAGCCTGAAGTCAGACGTTTCCCGGAAAGGTCGATTCTCTCAAGAGGATAGAGCCTGTAGCCGGATTGAGTGTCAGTGAGAGGAATGCCGGTCTCCAGTTTGTACCAGAAATTGGAGAATTTGTTGGCGAAAGTGTTTTTGGAAGGCATACCGTCAGCCTTAAGATTTCTCGCCCCCACAAGAAGACAGTCAGGCTCTGCCTCGATGGCATCAGCGAAAACCGGAATGTCATCGGGAAAATGCTGTCCATCGGAATCGATTGTGATGGCATACTTGAATCCTGATTCAGAAGCCGCCGAAAAACCGTTCCTCAACGCCACGCCTTTCCCCCAGTTGAAAGGATGCGTGAGAACCCTTATTGAGGAGCCGAAGGACTTCAAAATCCGCTCGGTGTCGTCCGAGCTTCCGTCATTGACCACTATCACGTCATCACAATAGTCAAGCACGCCTTTGACAACGGTGCCGACGGTTCCGGAATTATCATACGAAGGAATGATAACGCAGCAGCCGAGTCTTGCGAGACGTTCTTTTATTTCAGGATAATCCGGCATCAGATAGCGTAGCCTACAGTGTAATTGTCGTACAACTTGTCCCTCAGATTCCTGACTATGAATCCTATGTACGGCTTCTTATTGAGGAAGTCGGCAATTTCATTGACCTTATGGGACTTAGGATAGACAGTTATGTCAAAGACGCTCATTCCGAAATATGTTGTGGCGACAAACCGGACGCCTCCGTCCGAAGCCGGCTGTCCGTACAGCAGGCCGCTGACATTCTTTTTTCCGCTGCCGAGAACGAAATTGTAAGCACCTGACTGCGAAGGATCCATCTGCATATAAGAAGATCCCGCGCTTGAAGAGTTGATTATGAATTTGGGAGAGCATCCCGCAGTCATAAGAACTATGCTAACGAACAGAAAAAACTTCTTCATTGATTGTCACATTTAATTTTTTGTCTGAGAAATCGTACTGCGTGAAGTCCCTTGCATTCTGGCGCATCACAAGCCGGACAACTGAGAAATCCTTTTTGTCGAAATAAATCTCCATTTCGATTATATAAGCCTTCACGGATGCCACGGTGGGAGTAACTTTGGCCAGATAGCAGTCTCCGGACTCGAGATAAGAGGTTTTGCATGAGCCGGACAAAAGATTGAGATCTCCGGTCATACAAGCGGCTATCAGGCTCTGCATCTGTGACATCATCGGATTGCCTTTGAGGGTGATGACGGAAGACTTGCCTTGGGTGACGGTTTTCATTTTGTCACCGTTCAAAGACAGTCTGTAAGCATAAGGCTTGGAATAGTCGAAGCAGATTCGGTCGGATTTCTCGTAATAGAATCTTCCCTCTGAAACCACTTTTCTGCTCAGAGCGCTGATCTGCTGAGTCTGTTTGAACGAGCAGTCGATGGAAGACAGGGAGGAAGTCATTGACGAAAGCCCATTGCTGAACACGCTGATGTCCCTGACAGGGCTGAACGAGGTCTGCGCCTTCACGTCGATGCAGAACGCAAAAAGCAAAGCCGATATAACTGCGAAAATATATAATTGTTTCATATTAATTACAAATATACTCAGAAACTACAATTCCTACCATAGACATAGCCTTTGCTATCCAGATAATCCAGCACTGCGGAGAGTATCTCATCGCCGTCGGAAAGCCTGTCGTGCAGCAGAATGACGGCCCCTGGTCTTAGGTAGGCAGCCACCCGTCTGAGAATCATAACCTTACGGGCAGATCCGCATTTAGACTGTTTCACCGTGTCGAATGACCTAACGCTCCAGCCAACCACTCTCAGCCTCATTGTCCTGACTGCATAAGAAACCGTGGGATTGGTGACACCGAAAGGCGGCCTGAAAAGATCAGTCCTGAATCCGGTTGAAGTCTCTATTTTACGGCGGCACTCACTCAGATCCTCTACCATATTCCGCTTGCTCAAAAGAGGGAACTTCCAAGTGTGCGATTCGGAATGCAGACCAATCTGATGGCCTTGAGCTATGATATCTCTGAGGACGGCCTCGTTGCCGTCGATTTTTCTGCCAATCACGAAAAAAGTCGCCTTCGCGTTTCTGGACTTCAGAATGTTCAGAATTCTCGGGGTCATCAAGGCGTCCGGTCCGTCATCGAAAGTCAGATAGGCCACCTTTTCCTTAGTTTTTTCTCTGCAAAATGCTTTCACGTACACGCCGGAGCCTATCTTAGAGGAAGCACTTACGAGAAGGACAAGCAATATAATAATTAGAAGTGTTATCATCTCACCTTATCAATTAGAATCATTGTACGATCCCTGTCAGCAAACTCACTGCAAATCAACGTCTTCCCTTCGCAATTTTGGATCTCCGCACAAAGAGCAGCAGCCGAGACTGTCTGATAGTCCCCTGTCTTCGCACGGTCAGCCCTGACCATTCTCACATCCTCCGACCTAAGACCGAAAGACCTCAGAAAGTCCTTTGCAAATGCGTCAAAAGTGATTTTCTCCAATAAAGCGTTCGACCCTCTTACCCCCAATATCCTTCCTACGGACTTCGAACTCTCTGATGAAGAAAGCATTACGAATCCGGCGCCTTCGCCCTGGCAGGATTCTCCGAACAAGCCGAGCCTCTTCTCAAGAACCTCGGACGCTGGGGTCATCTCGTCAAAGCCTCCAACCAGCAGATTTTCAGCGCCTTCTTCCAATGCGAGAATGCCGTCAGTGAGTGCTCCTATGAAACTGCCGCCTCTGTTCACGTAAGTGGTGTTGTAGCAGTGCAGCCCTCGAAGAATCGCAATCTGAGCCCCCACAGTGTTGAAAGTCGATTGAATGAACGGAGTGGGATTAAGCATCCTCTATTCCTGATCCTCAATGGCATCGGCGAATTACA
>JBAYFJ010000130.1:0-5731 GCA_041667245.1 Bacteroidales bacterium
GACCAAGTCCAAGTCTTGTCATTGAAATTCACGACCAAAGTCCTCATTCCGTCAACATCAATCGCAGGTCCGGAAGGAACGGAAGCGGAAGCGGAAGCAAGTTCCACGACACTCCCGTCGGCAGAAAGAGCATAACAAGGATAGGTCAATTCTCTGGAATTAAGATTGAACAGCACCGGGTTCTTGCCGCCGGACGAGACTCTGAAATACGAATCGGCGCTGTAAATCCCGAGATTCAACTTGGTCATCTGCAAAGACTTGTCAATGGACAGCCCGTCGCAGGACGGCCCGTACATATAATAATAGGTGTCATTGGCCAGTTGGACTACAGGAATAGTCAGAGTGTCAATGCTGGTGGCAGCCGTTCCAACGATTATGTAGAAATCAGCCGATCTTCCGGTTTCGGTGTCTGACCATTCTGAAGCCTTAAGTGTCACCAGGCCGCTTGCCGAAGAAGTCCAGGTCAGCCAAGAGGACGAGCCTTCCTCGTATTTCGCTCCGAAACTATAAACATCTCCCATATTTGTAACAAAAGCGATGTCCTGAGAGCCTCCTTCCGCCAAAAATTCTATTCCCTTCACGTCGGAA
Source organism: Bacteroidales bacterium (assembly GCA_041667245.1). GTDB lineage: Bacteria > Bacteroidota > Bacteroidia > Bacteroidales > UBA932 > Cryptobacteroides. The sequence goes on from JBAYFJ010000130.1 coordinate 589, forward strand.
GTCACGTCCGCATCAGCTTTGGAGCCCAACTGGGTGAACTCAAAAGGAGCCACGGTGCCGTCAGATAATTTGACATTGACCGTAAAAGAACGTTTCCACCCTGAATTGGCCGACAACTTGATTTCTATTCCTTTTTCTTCGGACTCGTAAATCTTTCCGGAGAACTCATCTTTGAAAGAAGACGTGACAGCCGTCGTTTGGACGCTTGCCCAGTCAGCCGGGGAAGAAAGCTCGGCCGACCATTTCAAATCACTCTTGGTCGACGAGCCTTCCGCCACCGTCACTACGGAAACGAAGGACTCCGCGCCGGAAGCCGTGGTCCCGTCCGCGTTGAACGTCTCAGGTTCAGGATATAGGGCCACTCTTGGGTTCTTGTCGTTCACGAATCTGCTCTCTTCCTTGTTGTCGCAGGCGACACAGGTCAAAAGAAGCAGCAGAAACAAATAATTTATATTTTTCATAATAATATTCCTCCTATTTGTTAACTCCATCCCTGAGTTTGGGTGAGCTTGTTGTTTTTGTTGATGGCAGAAGTGCTTATAGGCCACAAAAGAATGTTCGGATTCGAGGCCTTCTTGGCACTCAGACCTTCATTGTAGTCCCAGATTTTGTCCAGACGGACCAGCGCCCACCAAATCACGCCCTCGCTGGGGAACTCAAGGAAATATTCCCTGACCAGAGCATCGCAGACCGCTTCCTTTGACGCGTCTTTGTAGAAAGAAGTCTTGCCGTAAGCCCTTGCGGCAATCAGATTCAGCGACTGCAAAGCGCCTGAATAGTCCCCTTTGTAGTACTTCAATTCCGCATCCATCATCACAGCGTAGGCATAACGATAGTACAGAAGGTCGCAATCGTTGATGGTAATGGACGAGGACATATCCCCGAGGAACTTGTTCGGCCACGAGATTATGTGCCCGTCACCGGAGCCGTACGGCCCGTAACCGAGGTTGCAGGCAACCCTTATGTCGTTGTTGCGTGACTCGCTGGCCCTTAGGGTGTCCACGAATTCCTGAGAATAACTGAGCCACTGAGTGGCGTTGATTGGCACCGGATTCTGCTGATACTCCTTGCCCACGAGATTGGAAGGATAATAGTAGAACCAGTAATATCCTCCCAGCAGACCTTCAGTCTGGTTGTTGTTCAGAGCGAACACGACCTCATTGTTGCATTTGTGACTTCTGTCAAAAACATCTGAGAAGTCTTTAAGCAGTCTTGTGGAAGAGATTCCGATTGCATCGAGCGCCGCCTCGGCATAATCCAGATATGCGTTCCCGCCGGCCTGTGTGGAGTACATCCAGAGGCCGAATTCTGCTTTAAGCATGTTCACGGCATCCTCTGTAGCCAGATATTTGTTGGCTCCGAGATATGCGGAATTGTTCAGAGCTGTGTCTATGTCTGCTTTGATTTGGGCATATACCTGAGCCTTGGGAGTCCTTGTGGGATATGTCTCCGGCTGTGTGCTCGATTCGATGGGCACGAGATTCAAAGGCACGTCGCCCCACATACGGGCCGCCCAGAAGTAGCAATATGCTCTTGCGAACGCGGCCTGCCCGACTGCGAAACCCCTGTCTGAAGCTGTCATAGTGACCTTGGGGGCATATTTCAGCACCGAATTGGCCTGGTCTATGGCCGTGTACAGAGCGCTCCATTTGGTGGATTCCGTGGTCCCGGTCATAGTGCTTGTGCGGACACCGATCATATCCGCATTGTTCGCATTGCTCTCCAGACTCGGTCCCCACATATAGTCTCCGACTCTGAGCTCGCCCCAATAGAAGACGTTGCAATAGTTGGACACGAAATTCGACCTCATCCTATAATATATGCCGTTTGCGGCTGTGGTCACGTCCGTGGCGTCTTTCCACATATTGCTCGCGGAAAGTTTGTTGTCCTGCGTTATGTCCAGTAGGTCGCAGGAAGTCGTCATCACAAGACTCAATGCAATCCCGGAAACAGCAGTGATTATTCTGTTTATATTTTTCATAATGATATCTTATTAGAATGTCAGCTTAACGTTGAAAAGAACTTTCCGCACAGCCGGGAAAAAGTTTCCGTTCTCTGAGGAATTGTTGACTGAAGAGTACATCGAGTCCGAGGAGCCGGTTCCCATTCCGGTCTCAGGGCTCACGGTACCTGAAACGCCCGTGAAGTACCAGAGCGTGTTGCCGGACACTCCTACGGTGAGTTTCTTGATCTTAGTCTTGGAAAGCCACTTGGACGGAAGGTCATAATTGAGGGCTACGTCTCTGATGCAGAGGTAGTCAGCCTTTTCCACGTTGAAGTCGGAGCCGCGGGAGAAATTCCTGTTTCCGAAATCCGCGTCGTTAGGGAAGAATCTGGCATATTTGGCATTGTCCCCCGGATGAGTCCAGCAATCGTAGACCATCTTGTCGAGATTGGAATTGCAATTGCCGAGAGTGTTCTGGAAGAAACGAGACTTCATATAGTTGTAGATGGAGTGCCCGAGGGCGTAATCAAGGTATATGTTGAAGGATAAGTTCTTGTACCTCAATGTGTTGTTGATTCCTCCGACGGAGTGCGGCATTATATTCCCGAGCTCATACATATCTTCGGCGTTGATCTGCTCCTCGCCTGAGGATGTCTTAGCCGAGCCCGGACGGTTACGCCATTCGTAATCCCCCACATCCTTTCTTCCGGTAATCGACTGTCCGTCACTTCTTCTGTAGCCGTGGGACTGAGTGTCGAACAGAGCGGCGTCAGCCTCGGCTGCAGTCTGGATTATGTGGTCGATCTTGTAACCGTAGATTCTGCCCAGAGGCTTTCCGACAGCGGTGCCTCCGAAGCGATAACCGCTTTCAGTGAGGGTGTAGCCGCCTATTCTCCAAGCGTCATCTCCGTTGACATCTGTGTACTTGTACTCGTCAGGCAGAGACAGAACCTTGTTCTTGTTGAATGAATAAGTGATGTCAGTAGTCCACGAGAAATCTCTTTTCTGAATGTTGGCCGTGTGCAGTTCCACTTCAAAACCGTAGAATTTGGCGCTGCCGACATTGGCCTTGACAGAGTTGAAGGTCCCGGTGTCAGGCAAAGTGATGGAGAACAGCATATTGTCAGTGACTTTGTTGTAATAGTCTGCCACGAAACGGATTCTGTCCCTGAGGAAGCTCACGTCCACACCCAAATCCAGCTGAGTGGTAGTCTCCCATTTCAAGTCCTTGTTCTGCATCGCGGAAGCCAGAGTTGTAGGAAGACCGCCGTAAGTGTTTGAGGTTGAATAGGCTCCGTAAGTGTCATAAAGTCCGATTCCGTTGTTTCCGGTCTGGCCGTAGGAGGCGCGGACCTTGAAGAGATTGACGACATTCTCGCTGACGTGCCAATATGGTTCCTCGGTGATGATCCATCCCAGTGAAGCCGAAGGGAAATAGCCCCATCTGTTGCCTTCCGCGAATTTGGAAGAGCCGTCGGCGCGTACCGTCCCCGAGAGGATGTACCTGCCGTCATATTCGTAATTCACACGGGCGAAATAAGACAGAAGGGCCTGCTTTGTGTCCTGGTTTGAGGCTGTGAAATTGACGCCTGAGTCAATGATCGGCACTTTGTCGGACACGGAGCCGGTGGAATTGCCGGAGAGATACCAGTATCTCCAATGCAGGAAATCACCTCCGGCCGTAGCGCTGAATTTGTGCGCTGTCCCGAATTGCTTGTTATAAGAGAGATAGGCGGTGTAGGTGTCCTTGAGTGTCTCAGTTCTGGTCTCTGTCGCGGATCTGGTGGTGGAGATGAAATTGATGTTCCCGTCCACTTCACCATTGGCATAGAAACTGCCGCGGTAATGCTGGTCCGTGACCGCATACTGAATTGTCGCGGTGAGCCCGTCGCAGATGTCCCATTTGAGATTGAAATTGCCGGTGAAATTGTTGTTCGCGCGCTCCCGGTCGTAGAAATCCTCATAGAAAGCGGCTATCTGCTGGTTTTTGTTAGTTCCGCCTGTCACATAATGGCCTTCGTCATCATAATCCCGATGGGTCGGAGCGATCATAATGCCTCGTCCCACGGAATTGAAATAGTTGTCCGGAAGGTCGTCCTGAACGGTCCTCGCGAAGTCGAAGGTGGTTGAAGCGACAAGGTTCCTCGTCACGTTGAAAGAAGTGTTGCCATGGAAGGTGAACATATTGTATTTGTTCATAGCCACGATACCCTCATCGCCGAGGTAACTGATTGACGCGGCGTATTTCATCGCTTTGCCGCCGCCGTTCACGCCAACATATTCCTTGTGCCAAAAACCATTCTTGAACCATTGTTTCTGATGGTCTATGTTCTGGAATATCAAGATCTTGGAATTGTCTATAGGGTCGTACATCCAGTCGTAGCCGTCAGGCACATTGGAGCCGCGCTCAAGATACCGGGTGGTGAATGTCGAATTGGAGAATGTGTTGCCGGTTCCGGGAGCGTTGGCTCCGTTGAGGATGGCTGTGCCGTTGTAACCGTTGACAAGCGCGGGGCGCACGAAGCCCAGAAATTCTCTGGAATTCATCAGGTCCCAAAGTCTGGAAGGGGATTCCCATCCGATTTGGGCGTCAAAAGTGATCTGAGGCTCCTGATAGGCCGAGCCTTTCTTGGTGGTGACGAGTATGACTCCGTTGGAGGCTCTCGCTCCGTAAATGCCTGCCGAGGCGGCGTCTTTCAAGACTTCTATTGATTCCACGTCGTTGGGATTGATGTCGGACAAGTCTCTTGTCACGCCGTCCACGATTACTATTGGGTCATTGCTGAGGGATATGGAGGAGCCTCCTCTGATGAGGAATCTCGGGGATGATCCAGCGACGTTGTTGTTGGTGGCCACGCGAAGTCCGGAGACTTTTCCCTTCAACGCTTCTCCCACGTCCGAGACAGGGGCGTTGTACAAAGTCGCTCCGTCCACTTTTGCGATTGAGGAGGTGAGGGATCTTCTGGATTGGGTGCCGTAGCCTATGACCACGACATCTTCCAGAATGTTCTTGTCCACGGTAAGGGAGCAGTTAACTGTGCTCGACTTGCCTATAGTCTGTTCTTTCGATATATAACCTATAAAGGAGAAAATCAGCGTCTGCCCTGACGCGGCTGCTATCTGATAGTTGCCTTCTATGTCGGACACGGCGCCTGAGGAAGTGCCTTTCAGCATAACTCCGGCCCCGATGAGCGGCTC
>JBAYFJ010000131.1:0-5616 GCA_041667245.1 Bacteroidales bacterium
GATAACAATTCTCGCCGTCGGCACTTCCCTTCCGGAATTTGCCACGAGCATCATTGCAGCCACAAAAAAACGCGGACAAATGGCACTTGGCAATGTAATCGGCTCCAATATGTTCAATTTGCTGTGGATACTTGGATGCTCATCCGTAATCCATCCGCTATCCTTCGACAAGATTATGCCAATGGATTTGATTATGCTGCTTCTCAGCGCCGTGGTCATCTTGACGAGCGCCTTTATGTTCAAGAAGAAGCAGATCGACAAATTTGACGGAATGTTTTTCCTCGCTATCTACGGATGTTATTTCGTCTGGCTTGTAATGAATAACTAATCGTGTACATAAAACTATAATACAATGGGATTTACACCTACAGAATACCAGCTCCAAAACACTGGCTCAGGAAGAATTTTCGAGGACCAAGGTTGGTCACTTAATGATCCTCAAGGACAGGAACCCGCCTTGATCAGGGCTATCTATTCCAACAGGAGATTTACTCCAAGAAATGACAACGACGGTCTGTTCAGATATGTGGATTGGCTCCCGAGCGCTCACCTTCTCAAGCATTCCCATGCGCCTGTGACCTACAAGAGCAAAGGGCTTGCGTCACTACTCGGAATGGAGAATCTCTTCATAACCTTCTCAGGCTATTGGCCGAAAATCGGAGCCAGAATGCAGACTTGCTCATTCAAGGAGACAGAGGCATATTCAGTGTGCTCCAGACTGCCTAAGAATGACAAGCACATTCTCGTTGTCCAGTCTGCCGGAAACACAGCCCGCTCTTTCATCAAAGTGTGCTCTGACAACAACATTCCTCTTGTGGTCTGCATCCCTCAAGACAACATTAACGACCTCTGGTTCCTCAAGAAAATCAAATCCAACGTCAAAGTCATCGCAACGCCTCACGGGACCGACTATTTCGATGCCATCTCTCTCGGAGACAAACTTTGCAAAGATCCTCGTTTCCTTGCGGAGGGTGGAGCCAAAAATATTGCCAGACGAGACGGAATGGGCACCACAGTACTCTCAGCCATCGAAAACATCGGTCGAATTCCTGACGCCTATTTTCAGGCAGTCGGTAGCGGCACAGGAGCGATTGCCGCATGGGAAAACGCCGAGAGACTTGCTGCGGACGGCAGGTTCGGAAAGAACAATATGAGGATTTTCGCCGTCCAGAACACTCCTTTCACCATTATGTACGATTCGTGGAAAGCAGGTTCCAGAGAATTGCTTCCTCTGACTGCCGATCAGTCAAGAAGGAATGCCGAGGTAATACTCGCCAAAGTGCTTTCCAACAGAAAACCGCCATATTCTCTTAAAGGAGGTCTATTCGATGTTCTTACGGAGTCAAAGGGCGATATGTTCAAAGTCACAAACGACGAGATCGTCTATTGGATGCTGCAATTCTTCAATATGGAAGGCTGTGACATCTTTCCTGCGGCGGCGGCTGCGGTTGCGGGCGTGAAGAAAGCATTGGAAAGCGGACAGGTTAAGGCAGACGAGACAGTTATGCTTAACATCAGCGGAGGAGGGATGCTGAATGCAACCAAGAAAGGGTTTATGCTAAAGACGCCGGATCTCGTACTGAGCCTGGATCTTCCTTTTGAGGAAATCATTTCGAAAGTCAACAAACTTTTCTAATAAGATATGGCATTTTCACAGTTACCTTCCCCTACGGATACGATTAATATCGCTGACTCGGCAAAAGTTCATCTGGCGAACGTATCACAAGCATTGCTCAATGATCCCAACGGGTTCATTGAGAATCTTCTGCAGAACGCCATCAACTTCGGACTGAAGGTTCTGGCCGCACTGGTCATTTACGCAATCGGCGCTTGGGTAATCAAATGGGTTAAGTCTCTGCTAAAGAGATTTTTCGTTAGAAGAAACACCGACAGGGCGTTAGCATCCTTTGTTTCAAGCCTTACTTCAATCACGCTGACAATCATTTTGGTTGTCATAACAATAGGCGCGCTTGGCATAAACACAACCTCCATCGCCGCTCTTCTTGCGGCAGGCGGTATGGCTGTGGGTATGGCTTTAAGCGGAACTGTTCAGAACTTCGCCGGAGGCATTATGATTTTGGCATTCAAGCCATTCAAAGCCGGGGATTATATAGAAGCTCTTGGCTATAGCGGTGTGGTGACCGAATTGAACATAGTCTACACCAAACTTACCACGCTTGACAACAGAAGCATTATTCTGCCCAACGGATCTCTATCCAACGGCAACATCAACAATTTCTCACAACACGATCACAGAAGAGTAGACTGGAAAGTCAACGTCAGTTACGGCTCAGACATCGAGAAGGTAAAGAAGGCTTGTCTTGAGATTCTTTCCTCAGACAAAAGAGTGCTGACTGCGGATGCCGACCCTACTGTCAGTAATCCTTTTATCGCTCTCAGCGAAATGAAGGACAGCAGTATCGAATTAGTAGTAAGAGCTTGGGTTATTAGCGGCGATTATTGGGATGTGTACTTTGATTTCAACGAGAAAGTCTATTCGGAACTGCCTAAAAAGGGTATTTCTTTCCCGTTCCCCCAGATTGACGTGCATCTGACAAAGCAGAATTAGAGTGAGCAGAAAAAAGTAACCAGAAAAGGTACGCTGAAATCCACAACGAATCCGTGGAATACGGAGACAATGACATATTCTTTGCCCGAGCACTTCGTGATTATTGGCAAAGTAGTGTCCATTGTCGTTGCGCCTCCCGCGGAAATTGGAGCCAGGTTGCCGAACCATTTCACAAGCAGCGGAGCTGCAAGCAATGTCAGAATCTCTCTGGTTACGTTGGATAGCAAGGCTACAGTTCCCAATTCCGCGCCTTTGTACTGGGTGATGAAAATGCTTGAGAGAGAGTAATAGCCGAATCCTGAGCCTACGGCAAGGCAGTCCCACACACTCCTGTCTTTCAGAAACGGAGTGACTGCGAGACATCCGGCTAATGTCCCGACAATAGTCATTACGGGGAGCAGCAGCAATCGGGGATTAATGCTCTTGAAACTCTTCAGGGTCTTGGGATCGTGACCTAAACTGAAGCCCACACAGAACATCAGCGCACACAAAGTATAGAAACTTAATTTCGTTTGAGAGAGATCATACGGAATGACATTATATAGTCCGAACAGAGTTCCTATGATGAAAAAGCCGACAATAACCAGACTACCTTTCATCTTTTGCGGAATTATTCTTTTTGTTGACTAAGCGCCACAAAGCCCAGGCTGCGACAACGCTTCCAAGCAAGCCGGCTAATGTAATGGCAACAGCTTCAATACCAATGGATTCAAGACCTTTGATGATTTTTTCATCACCGCCAACCTCAATTCCCAGCAAGAAAAGCAGAACCCAAATCAGAACGGTAATCGCAATTGCAAACCACGACATTTTTTTTCCACGAAGCAGATAGCCGATGAGCATACCGCTCAACATTATGCCGATGACTATTAGCATTCCGAAAAATCAATTTTTATTCTGAGCTTTGGCCAGTTCCTTCATCAGTTTTTCTTTGCTGACTACGGGATTGCCGTAGATTCTGAGAAGAATGTCGCGAAGATCGGCTCTGTTGAGAGATGACTCTACCGTATTGAGCCTCTTCTCTATGTAAGACGTAAAATCAGCCAAATCGTCAGGAGAGTACTTGTCAGCATACTTGTAGCTGTGATTCATCAGGTCGTAGCCCATATAATTGGTCTTCCAGAGCCTGTAGCCTTCGATGACGCGTTTGTCAACTGCGTGCCTGATGGCCTGATAGCGATCATTTTTGTCGCAATGAGAGGCTTCCTCAATCTCCTCCGCTGTCAGAGGCTTTCCAAAATTCAAATGAATGTTGCCTTTCTGCTGTCTCATACCGATTATGATGCTGTGAAGATCTTCCTTCGCTCCCTTCTGATAAGTGCCGGTCTTCGAAATCAGCAATTCACGAGCTTTTCTCGAGTCGCACGGCTCATATTCGTAGGATATGCTGACAGGAACTATGTGGAGATCCATGAAATTCTCTTGAAATGTCTTCTCACCGCTCATATCGAGCATTTTTAGAAGCCCCTGCTCAGTTGTGTCAATGCCGTTTTTGGTTCTTCCCTGTCTTTGCGCAAGCCACACTGAACTCTTGCCCTGAGTGATGTTCTGCCTGATGTAGCGTGAAAGAGTCAGGGAGGAAAGGTACAATTCTCTCGCCGATATGCCTCTGATAACGGTGATCATACGATTGGATCGGAGAAGGTACTCTACAGTCTTGCTGGACAGAAGATTGTCTCCTACCGCAATCTCAGTCATCGGAATGCCGTTTTTGTACAGCACAACCTGACTGATGGCAGGGTCAAGAATAATGTCCCTGTGATTGGAAAGCAGCAGAAACTTTCCGCCTATATCTTTCAAATTATTGATTCCGTCGTACGAGAAATTGTGGGCGGTGTTGTCCAGGACCCACTCAATGGCCCTTGACATAATGAGTTGCTGGAACTCGTCCACACTTTTGATGCTTTTAAGCGCGTCCCTGAGAAAGGTGACAGGCTCGTTGGGGAAAAGATATTTGGATATACTCAGAACTGCAGGATGATCAGCGACCTTGCCTAAAGCAGTGACGGCCTCTTCATCCGAATAGGGGCTGATTTTGTCAAACTCATTAGATTCAAGCATACGTTTTATGATTTTAGTGATGCAAATCTATTAAAAAAAAGGACAATACTGAAATAATTCTTTCAAATGCCCCCGCTCTACTTGTCCACTCTGTAAAGCAATGAGCTGTCTCCGTAGCTTAGGAAGCGGAAATTGTGGGAAAGGGCGTATCTGTAGATAGTGTGCCAATCCCCGCCAACGAAAGCGGAAATCAGCAATATCAGAGTACTTTCCGGCTGATGGAAGTTGGTTATCAGAAGATCAACGAGGCGGTACTTGAATCCTGGCACTATTATTATGCGCGTCCCGACTTTGATTTCATTCAAATCGTTTGCCTCAAGATAGTCCACAATCGCATTCAAAGCCTCTTTGACAGAATAGACGTATTCTCTGGAATATGGCTCCCATTGCCCTACGTCTGACGGTTTTCCTTCCTCAATACATTTGACGCCGACATAGTAAAGGGATTCAAGTGTGCGGACTGATGTGGTACCTACTGCTATCAGAGGCCTGTCACCATTTATTAAGTCCTTCAGAAGAGACAAGGAGACGCTGAAAGGCTCTCTGTGCATCTGATGTTCGGACACATTTGAGCTCTTGACCGGAAGAAAAGTCCCGGCTCCAACGTGCAGACAGACATTTTCCATATCGATCCCCTTTTCTTTGATTTTGTCAAGTACCCTTTGAGTGAAATGCAGACCGGCAGTAGGTGCCGCAACGGAGCCGCGGATCTTGGCATATAAGGTCTGATAACGTTCTGTGTCGATAGCTTCGGACTCTCTGTTCAGATAAGGAGGGATTGGAATGGTCCCGCAAAGTTCCAACACTCTTGAGAATGGCTCGCCATTGTCCCAACGAAAAGAAACCAGACCTGTCTCACCATCTCTTTGGAGCAACTCCGCTTTCAGATTCATAGTGGAGATTTCTGAGTCATTTTCAGGGTTGCAGAGATTTAGAACATCGTTTTTCCACCTCTTTGCATTTCCAATGACGCATTTCCAGACGCA
>JBAYFJ010000132.1:0-5596 GCA_041667245.1 Bacteroidales bacterium
AACGAGAAAAACGCTGACGGAAAATACAAAAATTTTGTCGAGGAAACCGCAGGGCGTGACCAGCGTCTGTGTCAGACTATCAGAGGCGCCGACTACACTCGCAAGAATGCTGAAGGCGATAATGAAAGGACTGCCCCCAATTATTCCGGTCACACGCTCACTGGCTACCAATTCACGAAATACGTTTTGGATGACATCTCGTTTGACGATGCGGCTACCAACTACAATGACATTCCCATATTCCGCTTTGCTGAGGCACTTTTGAATTACGCGGAGGCGAAAGCTGAGCTCGGGACCATAACCGACAGCGATTGGCAGAACACCATCGGCGCTCTCAGACGTCGCGCCGGGATCACCGGCGGTGATCTGGACACCAAGCCGACTGCTGTTGACACCTATCTTCAGAAGACATTCTACCCGAAAGTGTCTGATCCTGTTATTCTTGAGATTCGCCGTGATCGAGCCATCGAGCTTTGCCTTGAAGGATTGAGACTTGACGACCTCAAACGTTGGAATTGCGGCAATCTGTGGGAGGAGCTTCCTTGGACCGGAGTCTACATTCCTGCTCTGGACACGCCTCTCGATATGAACGGGGACGGTGTCAAAGATGTCTATGTCACAAAGGACAAGACGTACAAAGGCGACTACAAAGGCATTGCGATGTTCATCACGGGGGCTCAGGAAATCGAGAAACTCTCTGACGACCCGAACGGCGGGTACATACTCAATTACAATATGTCACGTAAGTGGAATGACAATATGTACCTTTACCCTATTCCTTCTCAGGTAATCAGAAAGAACGAAGCCCTTTCGCAAAATCCTGGCTGGTAGACTTTTAAAGATATTGCTTTTGACCGCGGCTCACCCGATTCTCGGGCGAGCCGCTTTTTGTCAGTAGTCCTCTTGCATCGGGAAGCGTCAGCACACCCTTGTTGGACAATTCGGCAAAAACTTCATATATTTGTCGGGTCTAATCTCAAAAACGCATTATGATGGATGAAAAAGATATGCTGCTCAGAATCTCCGAGGGGGAAGAAGCCGCTTTTCACGTCATATTCGTAGAATACTACCCTAAGATTAAGAATTTTCTTCTAAAGATTATCCGCGACGGCGACATCACTCAGGACATTGCTCAGGATGTTTTCGTGAAGATATGGATGATGAGGTCGATTCTCCCTGAGGTGAACTCCTTTAATTCCTATCTCTACCGGATGTCCAAGAACGCAGCGATCAATTATCTCAAATCTATCAGCAGGCAGACGTCATTGAATGGAATCGATGTCGAGGACGGTAACGTCATCGAGGATGTGCTTTCGTCAAAAGAGAAGCTCTCAGCCCTGAACGACGTAATCAGAGAGATGCCTGAAAAGAGACGCAAGGTGTTCGTTCTCAGCAGGTTCTACAACAAGCCCAATGCCGAGATTGCGGAAGAGATGAACATCACCAAAAAGACGGTGGAGAATCACATCAACCTTGCGATGAAAGACATAAACAAAGATCTTCTCGGGCTTATATCAATTTTCTCATTTTTCGTTGGGGGTTAGAGCCCGCCCGGTTGTCATACTTTAAAAGCGATAAGTATGACTGACAAAGATCTGTTCCGGATTTGGAACTTAACCAAAGGTGACAACGTCTCGAAAAAAGAAATTGAGACCGCCTATTCCAATGTCCGTAAAATTACGGAAGACCTCGAAGTGCGCGGAAACGGCCGCAGAGTTCTTAAAATATTCGCATCCGCAGTTGCGGCGGCGGCAGTCATGCTGCTCGTATCAGTTCTGTCCGTAAGCACTTACAAGCATATTCACAAATCGGATGCGTTGGCCGTCGAAGAGCCCGTGAAGTTCATCGAATGCGTTACAGGCAACGGAGAGACGAAGAGCGTCAGTCTACCTGATTCGACCAAAATTGTCCTCAACTCAGGCAGCGTCATCATCTATCCTTCCTCTTTTCAGACTTCAGAAAGATCTGTCTATCTTTCCGGAGAGGCAGTTTTCGATGTCACAAAAGACGAGGAAAAGCCTTTCGTGGTGGAAACCTCGGATTTTTCCGTAAGGGTTCACGGCACCAAATTCGACATTTCGGCTTATAGTGACGCAGACGAGATCAGCACAACCTTGTGCAGAGGCTCCGTGTCCGTGGTTAGCCATATAGACAGAAAAGAGTACCTTCTTGTTCCTGACGAAAGATTTCAGATGGACAGAAGCACGGGGACGTCACAAATCTTGAAAATAGATTCCGAAGAGTCCATATCCTGGCTTAGACGCAGTCTCTGCTTCAGATCCGCCTCCATCCACGACATAGTCAAAACCATAGAGCGTCAGTACGACGTCCATATATATCTAACCACAAACAGGTACGAGGACAACATCATAACTGCGAAATTCATTCACGGAGAGACACTTGATGAGTTGATGAAAGCATTGTGCATGCTGACTCCCGGGATGAGTTACAGTATGAATTCCGATTCCGAAATCTACATTAAATAATCATACACTAAACTAATTCAAAAATGAAGAGACAATTGTCAATTGCCGTAATGGTAATTTTGACTTTCTTGCCAGTGCTGTGCCTGAGCGCCCAAAACCAGATGCTCAGATTCACATCGGCACAGATGAAGGTCAGAGATGCTTTTTCACGTATTGAGAAACAGAGCGGCTTCACCATCGCTTACAACGAGAGCCTGCTTGATGTCGAGAGGAGAGTTTCTCTCAAGGACAGCTGCACAGTGAATGAGGCTATGCGCTCGATTCTCAAGGGTACCGGAACAAAATTCACCTATCAAGGGAAGATGATTCTTGTGGTGGAGAACCGGATAAGCAAGTACTCGGGACGTGTAACGGACACGGAAGGGCCGGTTGCCGGAGCCGTGCTCATAGTTTCCTCAAGCGGAGAATCAGCGGTTTGCGATGCTGAAGGCCGATTCTCAATTGAGGCTAACAAGGGCGACGTCGTCGAGGTCAAGATGCTTGGCTACAAAGAGTTTTCTTTGTCTCTCGGGACGAGGACTGACAACCTGAGCATCATTCTCATTCAGGACAACACAATGCTCGACGAGTCAATCGTGGTCGGTTATGCGACAATGAAGAAGAGGGATCTTGTAGGCTCCGTCGATCAGATTGACAGCAAACTGCTCGGTACCCGCTCCAACAACAATCTCGCGCGTTCGCTGCAAGGTGAGATACCGGGATTGAACGTCACTTTTAGCGACAGCAAGCCTTCCAGAGGCGCCTCCTTCAATGTCAGGGGCGAGACTTCCATCGGAGCGGGAGGCTCCAGTCTCGTGTTGATTGACGGAGTCGAAGGTAGTCTCAACACTATCAATCCGCAAGACGTTGAGAGTGTCAGCGTTCTGAAAGACGCTTCCTCGACCGCTGTTTATGGAGCGCGCGGCGCTTTCGGTGTGATACTCGTGACCACGAAAAACCCTCAGAAAGGCCATCCGGTCATCAGTTACAACGGGTCGGTGACTGTCAACAGAAGGACCGTGATTCCTGACGGCATAACAGACGGCGTGGACTGGATCGATTGGTGGAAGGAAAGTTACAACGGCTATTACAATGGCTCCAAAGCGCTGATAGGGCATATTGACAGTTCGGTTCCATATTCGGAATCAATCTATCAGGAACTGGTCAAGCGCAAAAAAGACCCCACTCTCACAAAGGTCATCTCGCTGACCGGGAACAATATGTTCAGCTGGGCGTATCTCGATTCCACCAACTGGCTTGATCTTTTCTACAAAGACTACAACTGGTCAACCGAGCACAATCTTTCAGTCTCGGGAGGAAATGACAATGCAGATTACTACATTTCCGGAAGATACTACAATATGGACGGAATCTACAAAGTCGGGAATGAGGATTATGACAAATATGACTTGAGAGCCAAGGGCTCTTTGAAAGTACGGCCGTGGTTCTCCATCACCAACAACATATCAGTTTCTACCGTGAGCCATTATGAGCCGAAGCATCCGAGAAACAATTTCAGCGTCCAGAAGGCAATAAATCACGCAGGTATGCCTCTGTCTCCTGTCTACAACCCTGACGGATCCTACACCACTGCGGCAGCCATTACCGGTTATGCCTCTTTCGTTGAAGGGACTTCATATAGAAAAAACAATTATATGTACCTCCGGGAGACTGTCTCGGCGGACATAGACCTGATCAAAGACGTGCTTAAGGCGCAGGCTGACTACTCGTTCAACTACACCGCGCGCAAGAGGGTGGATGTTCAGAATCCTATCGCATATTCCAAAAAAGAAGGCGTCACCCTTCTCGAATCCGAATCCGCCGGCTCCAATCTGCAGCAGGTCAACTATACCACCAAATACAACGGCGCCAACGCCTACCTGACATTCTCGCCTCGCTTGGGTGACAAGAACAAAGTGACGGTGTTGGGAGGCTGGAATGTTGAGGATCAGAGTTATGAGACACTGTCCATAGCCAGAAGCGGAATCATCACAACCACGAAGCCGTCATTCGGCTTGATGAACGGGGTCACCACTGACCCGGACGCCGGAGGTTACGACTGGTCTTATGCGGGAGCATTCTACAGATTGAATTATAGTTACAGAGGAAAATATCTTGCTGAGCTCAGCGGCCGCTATGACGGATCTTCCAAATTCCCGGTGAATTCAAAATGGGGATTCTTCCCTTCAGGCTCTCTCGCTTGGAGAGTTTCCGACGAGTCTTGGATGGATTGGTCTGACTCAGTTCTTGACAATGCCAAAATCAGGGTCTCGGCAGGCTCGATGGGCAACGGTAACGTGTCACCGTATTCATACACATCAACTATGTCCATCAACACTGCCGACAATATTGTCCTGGGCGGCAAATTGCCTTCCTACACCGGAGTCGGCGGCACTGTCCCTGTGTCCCTGACTTGGGAAAAAGTAACTTCTTACGACTTGGGTCTGGACCTTGACTTCTTTAAAGGAAGGCTGTCCTTCTCCGGCGATCTTTACAGACGCTACACTTCGGATATGTACACTTACAGCGTGTCTCTCCCTTCGGTCTATGGAGCTGCTTCCCCGAAAGGAAACAACGCGGAGATGAAGACCGATGGATGGGAGTTCTCGATAATGTGGAAGGATGTCACAAAAGTAGCCGGAAAGCCATTCGGTTACAGCGTGAAAGCTATGATGTGGGACAGTCATTCGACCATTACCAAATACGCCAATGAGACTGGAACTTTGGGAACTGTCAAGGCTTACATACAGAATGGCGGGACACCTACCTCATATTATGAAGGAATGAAGGTCGGCGAGATCTGGGGCTACACAGTCGCGGGACTTTTCAAAGACCAGGCGGACATAGACAAGTCAGCAACTCAGAATTTCCAGCAGGCGTCCGACAAGGTCACGAGACCCGGGCAGGTCAAAATAGCGGATCTTGACAAAAGCGGATTCATAGATTCAGGTAATTTCAGCGTTCACGATCACGGAGATTTGTCCATAATCGGCAATGCCTCACCTCGTTACAGATTCGGACTTAACCTTTCCGCGAATTGGAACGGAATCGGTCTTGCGGTTTTCATTCAAGGTGTCGGCAAACAAGACTGGTACCCGGGGTCTGATTCAGGATATTTCTGGGGCAAGTAC
>JBAYFJ010000133.1:0-5587 GCA_041667245.1 Bacteroidales bacterium
CATCACCCTTCTTTTTTTGTCCCAAAGCCTCTTCAAGCCATTTAATCTGGCCTTTCTCACAGGCTCCCAAGGCCGTCTTGCAATCCTTTTCAGGATTCTCGTACTTGATGAGGTTGGAGTTGAGGCCCGTAATAAGCACATTGTTTATCTTCAGGCTGAATCTGTCAGACTCTCCGATGTGGCTCCGGTACGGCAAATCGTTCACCTCACCGTCTTCGTCCAAGTCCACGTCATGGTTTCCTGGGATGAACACCTTTCTTGTTTCCTGATTAATCAGCGATGTGATCCGGTTGAACTCCGCCCACTGAGCCTCGTTAGTGCGGTCGTGAACGTAGTCCCCGGTGAAGACAACCGCGTCGGGATGCAAGCTGTTGATGGCCTCGACGGCTTTAGTAAATTCCGCAATCTCGAATTTCATATCGCGGTTGTCGCTTTGGAATCCCATCTGTGGGTCAGTCACCTGAATGATGACCGTGGCTTTTTTTTGAGCCGTAGCCACGGTGCACAGTGCGCCGAGCAAGGCAAAGAGTAAAAATCTTCTCATATTTAGAATTTGTATTTTATCCCTATTGTGACGACCTGAGTCTCGTAATAGTTGGATGAGGTTAGAGTGAAATCCTCTCCGTCGATGACTTGACGGAGTGCGAACTTGTTCAGCAGGTCAGATGCGGTAAGAGAAAGCTCCATTTTGTCCTCCAATAGTTTCTTCCTGATGCCTAAATCCAAAGAAGAACGCTCCATCGTCTTCCCCTGCGGGATGATGTCGGGCGCATAGTAGATGAAGGAACATTGGGCATCGAATCCGTCCTTCAACTTGAGAGTCGTGCTTACCTTAACATTCCAAGTGTTTCCTGAACGCCCTGAGAAATCGTATTTGCGAGCGCTCGGATAAAGTAGAGAACCGCTGAATGCGTCAATCTTGTTCCTGTACCAGTTCAGACCGGCGCTTGCCGACCACACCGGAAGAATCTCTTGCTCGATTAACACCTCCGCGCCCAAATTGTAAGCCGAACCGAGGTTCTGCGTGATGCTGTTGACCACCTCGGAATTCTCGTTGGACTGTGTGTAAACTCTGGATATGGTGTGGTCAATGTCCTTGTAATAGCCTGACACGAAGAGAGATCCGCTCTCCCAACTACCCTTGTAGGCGATTTCCGTGTTCCAAGTGTACTGGGGACGGAGGTAAGGATTGCCGGTCTTCAGCAATTCGGGGTCATCATATTTTGGAAAAGGCCTGAGGTCGAATTCTGTAGGTCTCTCCACTCTGCGGTTGACGAACAACGAGATTCTGTTGCCCGAATTGACTTTGAATGTCAGTCTGCCATTAGGGAAAAGCGGGTATTTCTCGTAAGCCTCGTTTTTTGAGTAATAGAGATTCGCCGGGTCTATCTTGTAACGTATGGCGGAATATTCAACCCTTAGTCCGCCTTCGAATTCAATCAGACGTGACTCAAATATGTAATTGGCATACAATCCTGCGATATTTTCCTTGTACTTGGACCAGTCACCCAAATTTATGTCCAGAACGGCGGAAGTCCCGTTGGCATCGGGAAGAACCGTGTAAGTTATAGGGATAGTCCTAAACTGCAAATCCGCCCCGCATTCGAATCTGCCCGCAGCGAGAGGTTTGACATAATCAATTTTAGCCTTTGCGATCTTCTCTTTGGAAATCAGGTGAGTGGAATCTCTTGAAGTCGTGGTTCCTCCTCCGGCAATCGCGGGAATCGGATTCTCGTCGGTGAAAGGAAACAGCTCGTCCTCCACACCGTGCTTGTACAAAAGGCTTGCGGTCAATTTGTGTCCGGACTGAGAGAACTGGTGGGAATAGTCCGCGCCATAGTTCATATTCCAAGTGTTCTCATCCTCAGACCAACCCCAGAATCTTTTTCTGAGTCCGCTGCTAAGGAAGTCGTAAGGCACAGCGCCCCTGTCTATGTGCCATTCGTCATCAAACAAACCATAGACCGTGAGCTGATCATTGTCGCTGAGGTACCGGTCCAGACCTCCTTTAATGTTAATCTCCTGCTGGGATCTGTTCTCCAGAAACTGAGATTGAATATTGTTGCTTCCGTCTGTGAACTTCTTGGTGCTGAACTCGTTGCTGTTCTGTTTCTTGCGAAACATCGCCCCGGCCTGGATGAAGAAATTGACTTTCGGCGTCCTATAGTTGAGACTCAGTGAAGGGTTGTATTTCGGAGTGAAAGAGTACTTGTCCATAATGTCGGGCAGGTTGTCCTTTCTTGTCGTGAGCTCTCCGAGGCCGAAGTTGAATCCGGCTTCGCCTCTCAGGCCTGTGCGCGTCTCTTTCTTGTAGATTATGTTGATGATGCCTGCCATCCCGTTTGCCTGGTACTTGGCTGAAGGATTGTTGATTATCTCAATCCTATCGACGTTTGAGGCGGGAATGTTGTCCAGACCTTTCTGGCTGCCGAAGCCGGTGAGAGAAGATTGTTTTCCGTCAATCAGAACGCTCACCTGATCGCTGCCCCTGAGCATCACTTTCCCTTCCTGCGTCACCGTGACCCCGGGAAGATTTTTCATAGCCTCCAGAACACTTCCTCCCGATTGCGAGAGATTGTCGTCGAGACTGAATGACTTTTTGTCAAGCGATGCCGCCGTGGTCTCGCGCCTCTCACTCACACCTGCCCCGGCAAGGGTGAGCGATTCTGCTTCCAGTACAATTCTTCCGAAGTCGTAATTACTGTTCAAACTGCTTACCACCAGTTCTTTGGTGAATGTCTTGAAGCCGATGTACAACACTGCTAACAAGTATGTCCCATCTGATATTCCCGAAAAACTGAACGCTCCGTTTTCTTGCGTGGTCGTTCCGAGCGGTGCTGCGGCTGTTCCGCCTTTGACCGTCAATGTGACATTGGCGAAAGGCAGCGCCTCGCCGGTCGTTCCGTCCGTAACTTTCCCGGATATATTCGCTTTACCTTGTGCGAATGAGTTGAGACTTAGGCAGGATAACGCGATAATTAAAATGATTCTATAGATTTTCATAATGATTTCGTGTCCGAAAAATAGCACCTACGGACACAGTTTAATGTGTTTCGTAGATGCTATCAGCTTTTCAGCGGTTTGAGGGAAGCGTCATTCCCGGAAATGATTTCGTTTTATTCCACAAATGCGACAATTTCGCCTTTCACGACTTTGTCGCCTTGTTTGCCTGTCACAGCCACGATTCTTCCGTCAATCGCGGATATGACTTCTTCCATACCGTAGAATGTCTGAATGTAGCCTATCGCTTTACCGGCTTTTACCTCAGTCCCCGCGACAGGCGCCGTGGAGTCATCTGAAACGTCAACCTGCCAGATCAACTGCCCTTTGGCAGGGGACTGAACAGGAACCGCATGAGGGTACTTCTTTGCATATTCGTCAATGTCGAATTTAGGCATTTCCACGACAGGACGCACCACATTGATTGGAGCGTGAGCCTTAGCCTTCAGGTCTTCAAGTTCCTGATTGAACCTCTCTTTCGCGACTCCGCTCCTGAAGTCTCTGTACTGCCTTTCGTGCATAGCGAACTCAAACAGCTCTTCCTGATCCTGACCTTCGTCCCAGCCTTCGTCCTTCATCATCTGTCTGAACTTTGGAAGTTCGTCAGGATAATTGTCCTGAGGCACTCCGGTGTAGAATTCAAGTCCTTTTTCTTTGGCAAGTTCCATAATTTCCGGAGCGAGTTTCCCCGGCAATGTGCCCATCCTGCCCAAAATCATATTCCAAGTGTCTTTGTCAATCGTGGTCCATCTCGGTTTTCCGTTAAGAGTGTTCAGCAGATTCATCAGTGAAGTGTTCTTCACGTACTGGCTGAACGGGGTCACGAGCGGAGGGTAACCGAGTCTCGGCCAAACATATCCCACCTCGTTGAACAGCTTGACCATCAGGGTGTCAAGGCTTATTTCAGGTCTTCCGTGAGCTCTTTCTGAAGCGTTTATAGCTCCTTGGAAGCCCTTCAGGTCTGACATCATCGAGCCCATCATTCCGCCCGGAAGGCCGCAGCCTACAAGAAGGGAGGTCATTACTGAATTGGACGGATTGATCCAATAGCCGAGAAAGTCGTCCATAAACTTCTGAGTCAGACGGCGCACTTCCATATAGGCATCCATATTCAGATCCTTTACCAAGAATCCGTCCGCTTTCATCATCTCTCTGATTGTGATGACGTCCGGGTGAATCTTTCCCCAAGACAGCGGCTCCACCGCTACGTCCAGATAGTCAGCCCCCGCTCTCGCAACCTCAAGCATCGAGGCAGGTGAGAAGCCCGGCCCGCAGTGACCGTGGTACTGAACCAGAATGTGAGGGTACTTTGTCTTGATTTCGTGGACAAGTTGAGCAAGGAAAGTTGGACGGCCGATTCCTGCCATATCCTTCAGGCAGATCTCGTCGCAACCGTATGCCACCACTTTGTCGACGACTCCCATATAGTACTCCACCGTGTGCACGGGGGAGTAGGTGATTGACAATGCGACTTGTGAGATCATTCCCGCCTTTTTGGCATATTCCACGGAAAGCTTGAGATTCCTGTGGTCATTAAGTCCGCAGAAAGAACGCGCGATGTCAGTTCCCTGTTTTTTCTTCACTTGGAACATCAGCTCTCTCACGTCAGCTGGTACTGGGTTCATTCTCAATGCGTTAAGACCTCTTTCCAACATGTGGGTCTGAATCCCTGCCTTGTGAAATGGAGCTGTCCATTTGCGCACCGCGATGTTGGGGTTCTCTCCGAAGAGAAGATTGACCTGCTCGAATGCGCCTCCGTTAGTCTCGACTCTGTCGAAGCATCCCATATCAATGATAGCGGGTGCCACTTCAACGAGTTGATCAACCCTCGGCACGTATTTCCCCGAAGATTGCCACATATCCCTGTAGACCAGGGAGAATTTTATTTCTTTTTTTGCCATAATCGTTGTCTTCTAATCTTTAGATTTGGCAAATATACGCAGATTTCTTTTTATTTTGCACTTCCTCCTCCTTTACTATTGTTCTAAATGGTGACAGTCTTCCTCAAAACTGCTGTTTTCTGCATGTGAGAATATTATCGAAAGCAACTCTTGCAATAATAAAAATTATTCGTATCTTTGCATTCCATTTCAAAATGGTGCACGTAGTTCAGTTGGTAGAGCGCCAGATTGTGGTTCTGGTTGTCGTGGGTTCGAGCCCCACCGCGCACCCCACACTTTTAAGCTGTCCGTTCGGACGGCTTTTTTTGTGCCCCGGCATGCCTTGGGGCTCCTCTCGGCCCAGGTGCAAAAGTATGTGTTTAGGCACGCGTGCGAGACTGGCACCAATCATAGTGTGGGGCTCAAGTAGCTGTGCCACAATTCATTATACAATGATCGGGTGCCAAAAATAGCACCCGATTATTGTACAAATAACTAATACACATTGTGTTATACCCCACGCTCAATCCTATTTTACGAAATATTGTAAGCGTCTCCGGGAATACGCATTGACCAGTTAATGCTCCTGCGCCACCTTTGTATTTAGAGAAACTAAAAACATAAAGGTAATGCAGGAGCACACTATTACTGAGATGGCGAATGCCAGATATCAGCGGACTTGGAGCGAGTTCGAATTGATTAAACGA
>JBAYFJ010000134.1:0-5573 GCA_041667245.1 Bacteroidales bacterium
GAGATATGGTTAGCACGAGATGGGTGTAACCGACCCTATTTTCGCTCCCCGTTCATCGATCGCAACATCACAAATTTCAGAATTCCTAATTCCGTAAGCAGAAAGGCCCCTTTTTCTTACCAAATCGAAAAATTCTTCATTCCGTAAGAAAATCCCGGCCTTTTACTTACGGAATTGCCAAAAGCCTCTTGACGTTGACAGACAGAATGCATCAGCCGACTGCGGCCAGTATGACTGCGCATCGCCCCAATGGGGCAGCCAGCTCTGCAGACAGGGGTAAGATTGCCGATAGAGCGCTCTTCCGCTTCGCAGATGAGCCCGAAGGGAGAAGACAACGAAGCGCACAACAACTTTGTCCGGCATTCAGCCCACGAAACGTCTGAAGGAATGCGCTACAATGCCGACAGTGTTAGACATTATTACTGTATGGTATGCGGATAGTCATTTTTTTTATCGTGTCGCGCCCCTGTTTTCTTCACTTCGCCCCGTATTGTTGTTTTTTTGCTTCTTCTTTACGTGTTCTGTCTCTACCCTTTGACGCAAAAACGGCCTCAGGCGCATTCTGTGTGTCAACGGAATTGGATTATTTGCAATTCGGGGTGTAATACCCATTTGTTGTGACAAAAAAGAATGTAAATTCTTTTATAGGGGATTTCGGCGACGAAAGGATATTATTATATGTTAGCGTTTTAGTGAAGTCGCTTGACGTATGGTAATGTGAGGATGGAGGTGATGTCTTGGCGCGGTGGGGATGAGGTTTGTTGAATGAAATGTTGCGTCAGTGCGCGCACAAAAGAATTTTTAACACATTAAACTAATACTATATGAGAAAGAGTTTTCTTCTTCTTTTTTTAGCCTTCGGACTGATGCTGAGTTTTGTCGGCTGTCAGGACGAGGATTCCGATCCGATTCTGACACTCTCGTCAAAGACTGCTCAGATTAGTGCGGACGGCGGTACGTACTCTGTGGATGTCACATCCAATGTGGAATACTATGTGAACAGCAAGGTTGATTGGATCACGGTGGGGGAGCCTATCGATAACAACGGTGTGAAAACCTACACTTTGACCATTGCGGAAAACACCTCCTTCAATCAGAGAACAGGCAGAGTTACTTTTATTTCGCACGAGAAAGTGACCCCTCAGGCTTTTGATCTGACTCAGGCTGCGATAGTGTTCAACGGTGTCAAGGCAGAATTTGTAACCATCAAACCCGCAGGTACTTCCGCTTCATTCAAGATAGAAGGAGACAAGGCTTGGACGGCTTCAGTGGACAACGACCATTTCGCGCTAAGTCCGACTTCCGGGACAGGGGACACTGAAGTCACCGTGACCTGTCCTGCCAACACATTACCTGATGCAGTCACAGGCATAGTCACAATCAAAATCGGCAAGACTACTGACAGAGTGACATTGATCCATTCAGGCAATCTTCTCGGTGTTCTGACAGACTGGGCTCTTAATGACCTCACCGACAAGACAGGGGCCACGTGGGTCGACGATGCGCCTCAGACGACAGTCGGCAACAATGACAAATATGTGGCTCCGTCGACAGGAAAAGGTTCGATAGAGTACTATAATTCAGACAAATCAGCATATCCCGTAGTGTCAGGGCAAGCCTCTTGCCAGAGACTTGTCGGAGAAACGGGAGACCCATACTGCAAAGGGACAATCGTCGGAGACTATTGGCTTGTGACAGCGGAAAGCCCTAATTTCGAGATTCCTGCGGGAGCAGAGATTTCTTATGCGTTCTGCGCCAACATAGCAAGTGCGACCAGCTGCAAATGGCTGCTTGAGTTCAAGGACGGGACAGAATGGAAGCCTGCCCAGACTTTGACGACCATTACGGAGACTGCGACCGCAACCACATCCGGGACTGCCGTAACTTACTCTAAAGCAGTGTCTTACAATATAGATATGCCTGGGGCTTACACGGCTTTCTCGGGTTCGTTCAAAACATCTAAGACGATGAATTCAATAGTCCTGAGATTCAGACCTGTCGGCGCTTTGACCAATGCCGGCTTGCTTGTGGACAACATTAGCAGCAGTACCTCATCCCGTTTCTCTGCGAGGAATCCTGTGCTAAGTCCGAAGAAATACGATCAGCACGTCACTATTACAATAGTGTCTGTGCCTTAATCTGTTAGTGTATATATTTGAGTGGAGGGAGGTAAGCCGAGAAATCGGTCGACCTCCCTTTTTTGTTTTTACGCAATAAATCGTTGAAGTGCAAGCCACAAGAACCGATGGTGGATGACATCGATAACCTTGACGACGATAGCGTATCAAAAAAAGGTTTGAGTAGGCATATTGCTGTTTTTCGTTTCCTCGCTACAGCACGACCATCTTCACGGCGCCGTTCAGAGTGATGCCCTTGTTTTTTTTGTCAAGAGCCGAACCGACAGCCGTGAAAGACTTCTCGCTCGGCACGAGAGCTTCTCCCTTCTTCACGAAGAAAGCGTTGTTCTCCACGTCCACATTGCACTTCTTGATCTTGAACGCATCCACATCCATCCCTGTCATACTCAGGATGTTGAATAACTCAAGCTCATCCCCCTGCAACTTGTAGCCGAAAGGAATACTGAGTGCCGCATGAAGTTTCTGATAATAACTTGCGATGCTGTATGAGTGCGAATCCACCCTGAAGACAAGCTGGTAATTGTATTTCATAATCCCGGGAATATTCTTTTTCTCAGTGAAAATCAGAAGCAGCACATCGTCCCCGACTTCGTTTATCTCCCAATTCCCAGGCTGCTTCGCGAAAGTCTCAAAACTGTAGATGACTCTGTCAACCCACAGCACGCCAACACCCTGAACAACGATAGGGCTATTCTTGTCCATAGACTCTGCAAGGACCTGCTGCAACTTCGCTGCTTCCTTCTTCTCGTTCCTTGTAAGGTCCTTCTTGTTGAGAGCTAAATGCTTGTCACTCGAATCAGAGGCAAACTTCTCAATCTCCGGAGCAAGAGAATATTTGTGATATTCAGGCTTGAACTCTGCATCATAACTAATCTCACCCTTAGACCGTTTGTAGATTTCAGAAAGAATCCCGACATCCTCCTCCACTCCAAGAATAGTTCCTCCGTTTCTTGCATATAAGTCCGCCTTGATCTTGAATTGTCTGTCCTTCATCGGGAAATCGAAATTAATCTGCTGCTGCACATGCGAAAGCAAATCCGCCATCTCCTTCTTTTTGCTGAGCTTTCTCTTGCTCGCAGTGACCATTGCCTCCTTAATGTACTGATTCTCGGGCACCATTTTGAATTTAAGGACTGTGGACGCGCTTCTCCCTTTGAGTCCGACCGAAATGTCGAACAGGGACTTCCTGTACTCCTTGTAGCCCACGTATGAAATCATCAGAGTGTCGTAAACGTGAGTTGTCACGTCAACTTCAAGCGAGAATCTGCCGTTGTCGTCCGTGACAGTGCCGATCTGCGGGCTGTCCTCAAGAAACACGCTCGCAAAAGACAGAGGGTCATTGTTCTCATCGACCACTAATCCCTTGATTTCCACCGCAAGAGCCTCAAACGAAAGCAAAAATGCGAAAAATAATATAATAGTGCGTCTCATATCTTTCTGTTTTTTTAACAAGCAAATATAGTAAGTTTTCAATATCCGCAGAGTAATTTTCCCTCAAAGTATATGCCGAAATTACAGAAACTTTTGGCTATATTTGAACAAAATACTAATACCTTTTATGACTTTCAGATTCTTTTGCCTTACAATTTTTCTATCTATAGCCGTTACGGCATATTCCGGAGTGAGAACCCCGTCAGTTTCGGAAATATCCTATCCTTCTGAGGCAAAGACCGTAAGCAAAGATGTGATCGCCCGTTACATCGAAAAGGCGACTATGTTGACATCGGCAAATCCTGATTCCGCGCAATATTACGCGAATATGGCAATTGCAGGTTCGGCCTCGTTGAAAGACTACGATCTGATGGCCCAGGCTCAGAGAATTCTAAGCGACGTCTGCATCAATAAAGGCGATTTCGTCACAAGTTTTGAGGTTCTGACCGACGCTCTTCAGAACTGCTCCAAAGACAACAAAAACCTCAAAGGCTTGATCTACATCAATCTAAGCGTAATATACGGCAGAATCAAAGACATAGACAAAGCGCTGGACTATGCCGACAAGGCAGTGGCTCTTTTCACGGAACTGAAAGACACGGCCTATCTTGCTAAAAGTTACAATGCGATAGGCCTTGCCTACATTCAGGACAGCAATGATGCCAAAGCAGAGCAATATTTCAAAAAGTCCCTTGAGCTGAACAAGAAGACCAACAACATAAAGGGCGTGGCCCAGAACCTAAACAATCTCGGACTTGAGGAAGGCAATTCAAAGGACAAAATCGAATGGCTTAAAGAAGCCATAGCGATTAATGACTCCTACAACAGAGTGTGGATGTTGGGCGAGAATTACAATAATCTCGGGGTACAGTACTATTATTCAAAGGATTACGCCAAAGCGACGGAAGCCCTTTCCAAAGCGAGGACTTATGCCGAGAGGGTGAACGCTCAGGAACTTCTTCAGGACAACGACAGGTATTTTTCCTGGGTTTGCGCCGCTAAAGGCGACTACAAGCAGGCCTACACCTATCTCCGCAAATTGACTAAGATGATTGAGTCCAGTGACATCTCAGGAAAGACAAGGAATGTCGAGACAAACCTTCTGAAGCAGGATTTGATCAACAGCGAGAAAGAGAAAGCCCTGAGCAAGCAGGAATATGACATCAACAAAAACAGGCTCGTGGCCATAGTAGTGTTCATATCCCTTTTCTGTATATTGCTGATAATCATATTTATGATAGTGAGGTACCATCACAGGAAGAAAGTCCAGATGCTGGAATCTCAGGAGAAACTGGATCTTCAGGAGAAAGAATTGATTAAGAAAGCCCTTGAGAACAACAAGACAGAACTTAACAACTTCGCTTTCTATGTCAAAAGCCGCAATGACATAATGGCCAAGATACAAAGCGAATTGAAGCAGACGTTGAAATTCCCTGAAGGCGAGCGGGCGCCGATGATGAGGAACATCATATCCTCAATTTCGCAATTCTGCACCAAAAATGACGAGGCGAGCGTTCTCATTGACAATCTGAACTCCGAATTCATAGGAAAATTACAGGCAGTCTATCCGTCGTTGACCAAAAACGAGCAGAGACTCGCCTCCCTGCTAAGGATAGGAATGTCCTCAAAAGAAATCTCGCTCATCCTTTCAGTTGAGCCAAAGTCCGTGGATATGGCAAGATACAGGCTGAGAAGGAAAATGAATATGGCTTCGGACGAAGACCTGTCCTCTCATCTTTGTAACCTGTGATTGTAGAGCTATATATAATTTTAAATCGCTTTTGATCAAGAATATAGAACTTTTATTGTAGAGATAAAACAGTCTCAAAAAAGACATTTGTAGTGATTGTGTAGAGTCAGTTTTTAATGGTTTTGCAAAATTCAATAATATTTTTGTAAAACATTTTAGCTAAAACTAGTACTCATTAAAAAACCACTATTAAAATGTCTAAAAAATTTTTATGTCTCATTACTTTCCTGCTGACGGCGGTCTTCGCCTTCGCA
>JBAYFJ010000135.1:0-5528 GCA_041667245.1 Bacteroidales bacterium
AGACTATGGCATATTGTATAGCTTCATTGGCAAGGGAGTCAAGTAGTTGGACTATGACACTGTGATGGCTTTTGTCCTGTTGGGCGCCGGCCTCGGAAGTCTTCTCGCTTACTATATGTTTCGGAATGCCGGATGAGGTTGATGACGAAAGAGGCTGGGCCAAAAAAAGACTCAGAATTATAAATAATAATGTAGTCGTGTAGTGCGCTTTCATTAATCGCGGGAAGTCTGGTTTGAATTAAAACACAAAAATAGCTAAATAAACCCGTTTTAACGACACTATTGTAGCGTTTTTGTGTTAAAATATAGGCTGCTTGTCCAGAACCGTTTCCATAGTGTGGGACATAGGCCTCATCCCCATCTTCTCGTAGAAACTAAGGGCAGAGGGGTTGCACTCCCAGACGTGGAGCGTGACATTGTGGCATCCTATACCCTTGGCGAAGTCCAACACATATTTATATAGTGCCTTTCCGATGTGGTTCCCGCGCTTTTGCTCATCAACGCACAGGTCGTCAATGAAGAGAGTCTTGAAATCGTTGAGCGCCTGCTCTCCTTCGTTGTCTCTGATTTGGCAGAAAGCATAGCCTATGACATTGTCAGACTCGTCCGCAGCTACGAAAACCGGGCTTTTTCCATCCTCAAAAATTTTGAGCAGCTGCTCATCCGAGTACTTCTTCGCCCCTTTTTTGAAAATGTCCGGACGACCTTGCCGGTGAATGTCCTCTACCTCGAAAAGGAGTTTGTTCACTCCCGCCAAGTCTTCGGCGACTGCTCTTCTGATTGTCATTTCACAAAGAATTTTCGTAAAAATAACAATAATTCTGAAAGTTAGTAACTGTTTTTTCCCTCTTTTACTCCGCATTTTTAGTAATAGGGCGAAAGGTTTGGACGCAATCAAGATTATTTTTGTATTTTTACAAAATATATATGTAAGGTATGAGTCAAAGCAACACCCACATAGTGATAATGGCTGGAGGCATAGGAAGCAGACTATGGCCTCTGAGCACTCCGGAACGCCCGAAGCAGTTTATTGATGTCTTAGGTGTGGGCAGAACGCTGATTCAGCTCACCGTGGACAGATTCCTTCAGATTTGCCCCATCTCCAATTTCTGGGTCGTCACTTCCGGGAACTTCGTCTCTCTGGTGAAAGAGCAGTTGCCGGGCATTGACGAAGATCACATCCTTGCTGAGCCTGAGCCGAGAAATACCGCTCCATGCATCGCTTATGCCTGCTGGAAGATAGCCATGAGACATCCTCATGCCAACATTGTAGTGACCCCGTCCGATGCCATTGTGCTCAACACCGAGAAATTCAGGACAGTCATTTCAGATGCACTGGATTTTACTGCGACTTCCTCGACCATAGTCACAGTCGGCATTGCGCCTGACAGGCCCGAAACCGGTTACGGCTACATCAAAGCAGTCTCAACAGAGAGAGACAGAGTTGTCAAAGTCTTGGAATTCAAGGAGAAGCCAGACGTGCAGACCGCGAGAGGCTATGTTGAGGCCGGCAATTATTTCTGGAACGCGGGGATATTCGTTTGGAATGTTTCGACAATTACATCCCAACTTAGAAAGTTCGTGCCACAGATAACCGGCATAATGGACGAGCTGTCAAGCAGTTTTTACACCGTCCGCGAGAAAGCGTTCCTTGCGGAATTGTTCCCGAAATGTGACAAGATTTCCATAGATTATGCGGTTATGGAAAAATCGGAAGATATTTATGTCATAGCGAGTGATCTCGGTTGGAGCGATCTCGGAAGCTGGACCCCGCTAAGAAATTATCTGACTGCTGATTCTGAAGGGAACAGCGTGGTCGGACCCGATGTCAGACTTTTTGATTGCGACCATTGTGTCGTGCATATAGAGGATGAGAAGATGGTTGTGCTGCAAGGACTTAAGGGATATGTTGTCGTGGAGAACGAAGGCAGGCTTCTCGTTTGCCAGTTGTCTCAGGAACAGCGAATCAAGGAGTTTTCGCAGAAATAAAATGATCAGTCGGCATCGTTAGATGTCGCAAACAAATGTATAATTATTATGAACATTTCTATTGTAGGAACAGGATATGTCGGACTTGTAAGTGGGACTTGCTTTGCCGAGATGGGAGCCGATGTCACCTGCGTGGACGTGAACCAAGAGAAAATTAACCGTCTTTTGAAAGGCGATATACCAATCTACGAGCCTCAGCTTGACGAAATGGTGCTTAGAAACGTCAAAGAGGGAAGACTGAAATTCACTACTGATTTGGCTGAATGTCTTGACGAGGAAGAAATTGTCTTTAGCGCCGTGGGCACTCCTCCGGACGAGGATGGCAGCGCCGACCTTAAATATGTTCTTGAAGTCGCCAGAACCGTTGGAAGGAATATGACAAAATACGTTCTGCTGGTCACCAAATCCACTGTTCCGGTCGGCACTTCCAAAAAAGTTCGCGCCGCTATTCAGGAAGAACTGGACAAGAGGGGAGTGGACATACCGTTCGATGTCGCCTCCAACCCCGAATTCCTCAAAGAAGGGTCCGCCATCAAAGACTTTATGAGCCCTGACCGAGTTGTTGTGGGAGTGGACTCGGAAAGAGCGAAAGAGCTGATGACAAGGCTTTACCGTCCGATTATGCTGAAGAGTTTCAGAGTTATATTCACGGACATAGCTTCGGCTGAAATGATCAAATACGCTGCGAATTCTATGCTGGCAACGAGAATCAGTTTTATGAACGACATAGCGAATCTTTGCGAACTCGTGGGCGCGGACGTCAATATGGTGCGGCAGGGAATAGGCGCCGACACTCGTATAGGATCTAAATTCCTCTATCCCGGCTGCGGCTACGGAGGAAGTTGTTTCCCGAAAGACGTCAAAGCTCTTGTAAAGACGGCGGAAAAAGAAGGCTACACGATGAAAGTGCTCAAGGCCGTTGAGGAAGTGAACGAGGATCAGAAAAAAGTTCTTTTCAAAAAACTGGCGGAGCGAAACAAAGGCGGGATAGAAGGCCGGACGATCGCACTTTGGGGATTGGCCTTCAAACCTGAGACAGATGATATGCGTGAGGCCACATCACTTGTAATCATTGATTTGCTTAAGAAAGCCAATTGCAAGATCCGGGTGTTCGATCCTGTGGCGATGGACGAGTGTCAAAGAAGGGTTGGAGACATAGTCTATTACGCCCAAGATATGTACGATGTCGTGCGAGGGGCCGATGCTCTTATGATGCTCACCGAATGGAAACAGTTTCGTATGCCAGATTGGGCGAAAGTGTCCTCTATGATGAAAGGCCGTCTCGTGCTTGACGGCCGGAACATCTATGACGCGGCTGAGATGAAGCGTCACGGGTTTGATTACGCTTGTATAGGAGGTAAATAAAAAACTATTCCAATGCGTCCATATTATAAGACAGTTGTTGTTTCCGACATTCATTTAGGTTCGCCTAACTCAAAGGTAACAGAGGTCTCTGAATTTCTGGATTCTCTTGACTGTGACAGACTTATAATGAACGGGGACATTATTGACGGTTGGCAGCTAAAGAATTCAGGAGACGAGAAGTGGACAGCCAGGCATTCTCTTTTCTTCAGAGTACTTATGGATCTTGCGGAACGCAAACACGCTCAACTCATCTATGTAATCGGCAACCACGATGACTTCCTTGACGGAATTGCTCCTGTCAAGATGTTCGGAATCCAGATCGTGAGCGAGTTCGTCATAGACGAGGGGGCAAAGAAATACGTGGTAATCCACGGCCACGCCTTCGACAGCATCACGTCCAGACTGACGTTTTTGGCGAGACTGGGCGACATAGCCTACAACGCTCTGATCAAATTCAACAATCTCTGGAACAAGGCTCGAATCCGTCAGGGGAGACCGTATTATTCTTTCTCTCAGGTGATTAAGCACAAAGTCAAAGAAGCCGTGTCGCTGATTTCCGGATTCGAGAAAGACCTTGAGGCTTACGCTACGGCCAGAGGCTGCACCGGCATAATCTGCGGACACATCCATTGTCCCGAGGACAAGATGCTCAATGACATCCATTATCTCAATTCCGGCGACTGGGTGGAGTCTATGACCGCTCTCGTAGAGGATTTTGACGGTAATTGGAAAATCGTCAAGTATGCCGACAAGGCAAAAAACTCAACATCATAACAGCGAATATATGCGGTACTTGTTTATAGTTCAAGGCGAGGGAAGGGGCCATCTGACTCAGGCGATGACGCTGGAAAAGATGCTGCTCCGCCATGGTCACGAGGTCGTGGAGATACTTGTTGGAAAAAGTGATCTACGGGCTATACCTGAATTCTTCGAGAAGAGCATAGAATCTCCTGTAAAGTATTTCAGTTCCTTCAACTTTATGCCTTCTCTCAAAAACAAGAGGCCTAACGTGTTTCTAACGGTCTGCTATAATATCAATCATATCGCACTGTTTTATCCTTCCGTCAAATTCATCAAAACGGAAATCAACCGCCTGAGACCTGACGTGGTTATCAATTTCTATGAACTCTTGGGAGCCGCAGGCTTCCGTCTCAGCAGTGCTAAAGCCAAAGAAGTGTGCATCGGACATCAGTACCTGCTCTATCATAAGGACTTCCATCTTCCTATTGTGGGCTATGAGGGACACATTGCTCTGGATTTGTTCTCTAAAATGACCTCTAAGACCGCTTCCAAATGTCTTGCTCTGTCTTTCAGAAAGATGGAAGACGATCCTCAGCACAAATTAAAGGTGGTTCCTCCGCTTCTGCGTCCGGAAGTCCTGAGTATGTGTAAGAGCGACGGGACTTCGTCCATAGAGGAAGGCGATTATATTCTCGGTTATATGCTGAATGCCGGTTTCGCTCAGGACGTGATGCGTTGGCACTATAATCATCCGGACGTGAGCCTGAGGTTTTTCTGGGACAAGGCTGAGGAAGGTCCTTTGAAAAAGTTTGACGACACCCTCTCATTCTACTATCTTAATGATTCGGAGTTCCTTAAGCAGATGGCCGGATGCGGGGCTTACGCTTCCACGGCGGGATTCGAGTCCATCTGCGAGGCTATGTATATGGGGAAGCCTCTAATGATGGTTCCGTCTCATATAGAGCAGGAATGTAATGCGTTTGATGCGACGAGGTATGGAGCGGCTATCGCGGCCAAGGATTTTGATTTGAGCATTTTGCTGGATTTTTCCAAAAACGGTTTCAAACCGGATCCGGCTTTTCCGGACTGGGCGCGCTCCGCTGAAAAAATCTTTTTAAGAGAACTGGAGAATCCTGATTTATAGAAAAAACGCAAAAAAATGCGGAAATATTTGGAGTTTTCCACATTTAAGGATACCTTTGTAATCCCAATTCGGAATCGAAAGATAAACCGAGGAGGTTGGAGAGATTCGTTAGCTCAGTTGGTAGAGCACAACACTTTTAATGTTGGGGTCTCGGGTTCGAGCCCCGAACGGATCACAAAGCAAGACACGGATTTTCTCCGTTTTTGTGTATTGCTTCCTTAGCTCAGTTGGTAGAGCATGGCACTCTTAATGCCGGGGTCTAGGGTTCGAGCCCCTAAGGGAGCACAAA
>JBAYFJ010000136.1:0-5437 GCA_041667245.1 Bacteroidales bacterium
CTTCTGCCGAAATGCCGCTCACCTGCAGTGCGGTGTGGTTGTCGTCGGACTCTTCGCAAGCGCAGAGAAGACCGCAGACACTCAGGGCTATTGCCAATGATTTTAATATCTTGTTCATAAGTTCACTTTTTTACTAATAACCGGGGTTCTGAACGAATTTCCTCTCATTCTTGTTGATGTCATCCTTAGGAATAGGCATCAGGTAGTGCATAGGAGTGGAGAATTTGCGCTGTACGATCACTTCCGTGACCTGAAAGAATTCCGCATCGGTGTCGCCGTTGAAATTCATTCCCTTAGGCCGTACGTTGAAGTACTGATCGCCTTCTTTCCAGCGTCTCACGTCCCAGAAACGATGTCCTTCGAGATAGAGTTCCACCGTTCTTTCCTGACGGGCCATTCTGATCATATTCGCTTTGTCCAATGTGAGACCCGCTTTGCTGAACGCCTCGTCCACTGAAGGCAGACCCGCTCTCTCACGTATAGGTTTGAGTGCCGCAACCGCTTTGTCAATCTGCCCGAGATTGGCTTCAGCCTCTGCGAGATTCAAATACAACTCGGCCATACGCACAATCGGCCAAGGATAATGAGGAGCTGCCACATCTTCCTGAATGTTGTTGTACAGAGGAGAACAGCCTTTTTTGTTGAGATAGCCGGTAGGCGTGTAGTTCGTGGTTCTTTCTTTGATGCCGAAAACATCGCTCTTGCGGAATTTCGTCTGAACTATGTCGGCGTCGTCATTGGATGCGTCACGCCTGAGGACTTCATAATAGCCGTTCTGGAAAGAGACCCAAGCATAGAAGCGAGGCTCTCTGTTGATGTTCAGGTTCATTGTGACCCCATCGCAATCGGAATTGTGATATTCTCCGAATTTGTACCTTCCGGCATAGTTGTAGTCGGGATCAAGGTCGATAGGCAGACCGTTTTTTGTGAAGAACTGCTCAACCATAGTCAGAGTGACACCTACTCCGTTACCGGAAGAAGGACCTACTCGATACGGAGTGGATTTGTACTGAAGTCCGTAATGTCCCTCGGTCCTGGTGTCCGCCCAAAGGACCTCTTTTGAATTGTTGAAGTCTATGAAGTTTAGCCTCAACGCTCTCTGAGTGGCATCCTTTGGCTGGGCGAAAGTCGTGGAGGTGGCGTCTGCCGCAGTGTAGAGTTTGTAGCCGGCGGCTGTGGCAGCGTCAATGGCCTCCTGCGCCGCAGTTGCGGCTTTCTGCCATTTTTCTTCAGAATAGACCTGGTTTATAAGATTCCGCCCGTCGATTTTGCTGACGAATGTCGAATAGTACTCACTGTCGCCGTTGAACAGAGGTGACGCGGCATAGAGCAGCATTCTGGATTTGATGGCTTTTGCCGCAACGCTGGTGGCACGTCCGTAAGCGGTGGAAGTCTGTTCGGCCGGTAGCAGGTCGGCCGCTTCGTCAAACAAAGCGGAGATCCAGTCCACACACACATCGTAGCTCTCGCGCTCCGGGAAGTCAGACTTGTCCATATCGATGGACATTGTCTGCTTGATGATTGGAATAGGTCCGTAGTTCTTGAGAAGGAGGAAATGATAGTAGGCTATCAGGAATTTAGCTTCTCCCTTATATGTCTTTATGTTGGCAGCTGTCATATTCGGGACGGCATCGATGTTGTCCAAAAGAATATAGCAGCGTCTGATTCCTCCGAACAGGGTGTTCCAGTAAGAAATGACCGGATCGCTGGCGTTGTAATTGCCTTTTGGGAAGTTGGCGAAGGTCTCGTGCTCCCAAGGGGTGACCACCTCGTCGGCTGTCATAAGGTCCAGAGACGCTGTCTCGTGACGAGGCTCCGGAAGGAATGAATAGCAGGAATAAAGATAGCGCTCGGCCATCGTAGGGTTTTGGAAAGCGTCCTTTTCGCTCGGGGTCTCGTCCGGAACCACATCCAGATAGTTACATCCTGATAGCAGAAACGCCGCCGCGGTCAGAATTGAAATGATGAAATAACTATATGTTCTCATATTTGTCTTGTTTTCTTTGGTTACTTGCTCAATGTCATCTGGAAACCGATGTTGAACACTCTCTGGGTGGGATACTTGAGTCCTGAACCTCCGCCCTGCTCAGGATCCCACTCTTTGAATTTGGAGAATGTAAGCAGGTTGGAGCCGCTGAGATAGATTCGCATATTCTTGTAAGTGTAACCGATTTCAGCATTTTTCAGTTTGAGGAAAGACGCGTCTCTCAGCCAGTAGGTGGATGCTGCGGTCGTGTTGCCGTAGTCCACGACGCTAAGTCTCGGATAAGAGGCATAGATGTCCTGATTGTGCTCTGACCAATAGTCTTCCGCAACGAACTGAGTCACATTGCGTTTGACATTGTTGTTGATTCCGAACGGGAAAAAGCCGCTCATTACCAACGAAGTACGGGCCGCGCCCTGGAAGAACAGGGAGCAATCCCATCTCTTCCATCTTGCCGAGGCTCCGAAACCGTAGACGATTTCAGGGACTTCCGGATAGCCTGCGTAAATGCGGTCGTTGGAGTTGATTACGTTGTCGTAATTTCCGTCAGCGTCAGGCTGATTGACATATTTGATGTCTCCGGCCATTATCTCGCCTCCGAGAAGCTGCTCCGGACTGTGTTTCACTTCCTCGTCGTCGATGAAGAGTCTTTCGGCCTGGTAAAGCAGGAACGAACTGATCGAGTGGCCTACTCTTGAGAGGTTAGGGTACTGAAGATAGTCAGGCTCGTCCATCTCGAGGACTGTGTTTCTTGCGAATGTGAATGTGCCTTTGGCTGATATGAACCAGTCTTTGTCGAGCTGCTGATTGTAGTCGAGGGACAAGTCCAGACCGCGGTTATTAACCTTTCCCAGATTGCCGTAGATGCTTGTCGACGCAGTGCCGAGGAAGGCCGGGACAGTGCCTCTCTGAAGGAAGATGCCGCTTCTGATCTCTCTGAAGTAGTCTGCTACGAGATTGAGTTTGCCGAACAGGTGCATATCCACTCCAACGTCAAGTTTTCGACCTGTCTCCCATGTTATGGAGTTGTTCTCGAATCGGTTGTAGACAGGGCCGCTGAGCGTGTACTGAGCGTTGGCGCCTGTGGTGTAGGATGCTCCCGAAAGACTGATGTCGGACATATACATAAATCTTGTGTCCTCACCGTCGTTTCCGACAAGTCCGTAAGATGCTCTGAGCTTCAGGAATGAGATGACTTTGTTGAGCGGTTTCCAGAAATTCTCCTGACTGATGACGTAACCGCCCGCTATTGCCGGGAAGAATCCGAAGCGCTTGCCCTTTGCGAAGTTCTCGCTTCCGTTGTAGCCGAAGTTGGCTTCGATGAGATACTTGTCGTCATAGCCGTAAGTGAGACGACCGGCAATCCCCTGTTTGCGCTTAGGAAGTGACTGATAAAGGTTTGCAGGATTGCTGATGTCGGTTTCTTCTTGATTGTAGACAGCCATTGCCGCAAGGTCGTGTTTGCCGAAACTACGGTTGTAGTTGATCATACCCTGAAGGTAGATCTGGTGGTCTCCGTCTGAGCTGCTGTAGGTACCCAGAGTGGTGCTCTGCTCGTTGCCTCTTATCTCCAGATCGTAAACTTCGTTGCCGCTTTCGTCAATGCTTGTGCCTGCGAGTTCGTAGGAGTTGTAGCCTGCGGAACGGGATGTCTGGGTGTAGGAGTAATTCTTGAATGAGACCAATGCGGACGCTGAAAGTCCTTCGGTGATGAAGTCGAAATTCTGATTTGCGTTGAGGTTGGCGTTGATGACGCTCTTGAAGCTGTCCATATAGCCGCTGACCATCTCTGCGACAGGGTTCTTGACCATTGCTTTGCCTCCCCAGCGAATGTGGTTCACCGTAGGGTCGGACGGATAGTTGATGGGCATATCGGCAGGGTTGCCGTTCATTATCATTCCGAAGATTGTGCTGCTGCTCTGAACTGGTCCGTGATTCTGGGTGAGCTGTGTGTTGATCTTCATCTCGACCTTGGTGGTCTCGGTAAGATTGACGTTGACGTTGTTCTGGAAAGCGTATCTCCACAGAGAGTAGTTGTTGTCGTAGGAGAAATAGTCCTTGCTAAGGCTTTTGAGCATTCCTTCTTCGTGCCTTAGGGTTGCGCTCATAAAATAGTCGGCTCTTTTTCCGCCTCCTCTTATGTTGAAGTTGAGATTCTCGTTGACCGCGGCGTCCTTGAACATCTCGTTGTACCAGTCCACGTCAGGATAGATGTACTTGTTCTTGTTGGCTTTGGTGCCGTTGATCTTGTCCTGAGTGTAGAGTATCTGGCCTGTGCCGCGGGTGGTGACGGCCTCGTTGTACATTTCCATATAGGTGGCTGCGTCCGCCATCTTCTGACGGCTGGTCGGAGTGGAGACCGAGGTCTCGAAACGGAAGTTCACGATTGGCTTGTCCATATTCTCTCCGCTTTTGGTGGTGACGATCATTACTCCGTTCGCTCCTCTGGAGCCGTAGAGGGCTGTGGCTGTGGCGTCTTTAAGTACGGAGAAACTTTCTATGATCTCGGGGTCGAGTCCGTTGAGCTCGCTTGCGTCGATGGACACTCCATCAAGGATGATCAGCGGATTGGTGGCGCTGCCGAAGGTGGATATACCTCTGATCCAGAAGTCCGCCTGGTCGGCTCCCGGCTGTCCGTTTCTCTGGACGGCTATGACTCCGGCCAGTCTTCCTGCGAATCCTGTTGAAAGGC
Source organism: Bacteroidales bacterium (assembly GCA_041667245.1). GTDB lineage: Bacteria > Bacteroidota > Bacteroidia > Bacteroidales > UBA932 > Cryptobacteroides. The sequence goes on from JBAYFJ010000136.1 coordinate 4,677, forward strand.
TTGCGGAAGGCATTTTGAGATCTGACGGACTGATGGATTGTATTGAACTGATCAAATGGCCTTTTTTCTGCTGGCCGTAGCCGACCACGACAACGTCGTCAAGCAGATTGGCGTCCTGAGCCATCACTACGTTGAGTATGTCGGTTTTGCCGATCACAACTTCTTTCGTGGCGCAGCCTACGTAAGAGAAGATGAGGGTTGCGTTGCCGGACGGGACACTGATGGAGTACTTTCCGTCTATGTCGGCCGTGGCGGCTATTGTGGTCCCTTTGACTTGAACGACGGCTCCAATGAGGGCTTCTCCGGCCGCTTCGTCGGTGATGGTTCCGGTGATCGTTCTGCTCTTCGTCTGGGCGTTCACTTTCCCTCCGAAGGTCATTGCCGTTGAGAGCAAGACGGTCGCAAGAAGAAAAATCAGACGATAGAATTGACTATTGTGATTCATTTTAAGATATAATTAGTTAACAGCTTAGTTAATAAAAAGTCTATGCGGCGTTTAACGGTTATTTGGAATTCTCTTCGGTCTAAGTCCCGATTCACGGTATCTTCGGACTTCTCTCGGGCTTTCCTTGCAAGCTCCGATCTCACAGGCTATTGAATCTGCTCCCACATCTCTGTTTCACCAAGGTGCCAGCCCAACTATAATACTATCGGGTTTTGATACAGGTGCCTAAGTTAAATTTTAATAACTTAGCACAATGAAACAGACAAGGAAGAAGTACGACCCTACATTCAAAGCCAAGGTGGCCATAGAGGCCATC
>JBAYFJ010000137.1:0-5410 GCA_041667245.1 Bacteroidales bacterium
CCGAACAGAGAAGTTAAGCCCGCCATCGCCGATGGTACTGACATACCAGTCGGAAGAGTAGGCAGCTGCCGTTCTTCGGGGAGCCGGACAGGAGTAAAATCTTGTCCGGCTCTCTTTTTTTGTCCCAAGCCGGTTTAAGCAATTAAATAGTTCTTGTACCTCTTGTACTTTAATAGTTATTACTTATATTTGCGACAGCGAAACAACCTAATATTTGCAGTATGAAAAGAAATCTCAAATTCTCAACAGTTTTTCTGATTCTCTGTCTGTCATTGTCATCGTGCGTTGACAATAATTACGATTTAACTGACATCAACACAGACGACATCACCATCGGAGGCGAAAATCTCGTAATCCCAATGGGCCAGATAGAAATTAACCTCGGACAACTTCTTACAAAAGCTTCCCAAACAATCAATTTCCCGGTAAACGATGCTTATGATCTTGGCAATGATGGATTTTTTGACGGGAGCATTCTTGACAAACTCCCGAATGACGGTAATTTTACGCTGGTCTCTGTAGTCTCAAATCCTATCGGCGAGACCCTTTCACTCAGGCTGTGGTTTGATTACCGGAGCGGAGATGGTTCGTCACAGACGCACTCTCTGTATGTTCTTGGAGACGTTTCAAACACCGTTAGGGTAAATGCTGCCGGAGAGACTACCGTAACAATCAATGTTACAAGGGATATGCTCGACCATTTCTGCAAGGCGGTCGATGTCGGCTTTTATATCGGATGTGAAAAGTCTTCAGTTACTGTAGACGATTCGAACCTGAAAATGACAATTAAACTCACGGTCAAAGCCAAAGGCGGCATCGAACTTTAATTCCAACACTGCCACTATGAAAAAAATATTGATTATTGCGGCTGTGGCCGTTATGGGCTTAGGCCTTGCTAATGCGCAATCATTGCGCACTGCTTATTTCCTTGAGAATTCGATGTTGAACAATTCGCTCAATCCAGCCTTTCAACCCTATCGCGGATATGTTTCTATTCCTTTAGCAGGCTCGACCGACATAGCATATTCCAGTAATTCGCTCGCGCTCGACAAGATTCTCTATCCTGACGAAAGCGGATCGGGATTGGTTACTTTTATGGACGCGCAAGTCGATGCGACTGAATTTCTCAAAAATCTAAAATCGGACAATAGGGTGGATCTCGATCTGGGGATGAAAATTCTTGGATTCGGTTTCCATTCAGGCAAGTCGTTCTGGACATTCGACATAGATCTGAAAAACAACGTCAACCTTGACCTTCCTCGCGAATTTTTCGAATTTGCTAAAATCGGCTCAGGCGAAAGCGGAATGACCTACAATATGAAAGATTTCGGCGCCAATGTCTCAAGCTACGCAAGCGTAGGAGTGGGATATTCCCGAACTATCAACGAGCGATTGTCGGTTGGAGCGAAGATGAAAGTTATTGCCGGTGCGGCAAATGTCGATATGCGCTATTCAAAAATGGATGTTGTGATGAGAAGCGACAAATGGGAGATTGATGCCGTCGGAGAGCTTGAGGCATCGTGTGCCGGTCTAACTTTCGAGGATGATGATCAAGGTTGCATCGATTTTGAAAATAACGACTTCAGTCTGAAAAAGCCGGCCGGCTGGGGCGCTGCGATAGACTTGGGAGCAAGTTATAAATTACTCGACGAGCGTCTGACTTTGTCGGCTGCCGTGATCGATTTGGGCTTCATCAAATGGGGCGCTGAAAACACGACAAGCGGAACGGCTCAGGCCAAATACTATTTTGCCGGATTCAATGTCAATAAAGACGGAACGGAAAGCAGTCTTGAGGGTGACTTTGAGGACTTTACCAAATTCAAACGAGTCGAACCCCAGTCGAATTCGACAGGACTGCGCACCACGATCAATGTCGCCGGCGAATTTGAATTTGTAAAGAATGTCATCTCAGCAGGACTGCTTTCATCGACTCAGTTTCGTCCGAACAAGACTTTTACCGAACTGACAGCTGCCGGAACAGTCCGTTTGAAGGAGATTCTTGCGGCATCGGTAAGTTGCTCGCTCGTTAACGGTCAGTATGCGACTGTAGGATTTGCAGTCAACTTCTCCCCGTCCTGGATCAATCTGTTCATAGGAACCGACAACATTTTGGGCAAGGTCTCGAAACAGTTCATCCCGATAAGCCAGCGCTCTGCCAATTTATATGTTGGCCTTGGCATCCCTCTGGGCCGCAAATGGACTGATCGCCAGAAAAGTGAATAATTTGCTCATCGCAACATGGGTCTTTCCCTTTTCTTCATACGTCAGAGACAGAAAGAAATAGGAATACGAATACGAATAATCCTGCGGACTCAGTCAAACCTGAGTAATAGGGACTATCTGTCCGGCTCGTCAGGAAAAAGACCGAAGAGAACGGAGTCTATCTTGTCGGTGATGTAGGCAAAATCCTCAGGCCTGTTCTGAAAATCCCGATTGTCAGAATCAATGATCAGCTTGCGTCCCGAATAATTCTTAATCCAGTTGTCGTACCTTGTGTTCAGACCGGTTAGGTACTCTATGCTCATATTCTGTTCGTACTCGCGGCCCCTCTTTCCTATTTGAGAGACCAGATGCGGCACCGAGGAATTTAGATAAATCAGCAGGTCAGGCGCCTTGACCATAGACATCATCAATTTGAAAAGATCCATATAGGTTTGGAAGTCTCTCTCCGAAAGATTCCCCATATCGTGGTTGTTGGTCACGAACACATAGACGCCTTCAAAAATAGTTCTGTCCTGAATGATCACATTGTCGGAGTGAGCGATTTCCAGCACGTCCTTGAAACGCTGTGTGAGGAAATAGACTTCGAGATTGAATGACCAGCGGGGGATGTCTTTGTAATAATCCTCAAGATAGGGGTTATAACTGACTGCCTCGTATTTCGGTGTCCAACCATAATGATCAGCGAGCATTCCCGTGAGAGTGGTTTTGCCGCTTCCGATGTTTCCTGCGATTCCTATATGCATAAAAAATGATGTTGAGTTTGTTAGACAAATTTAGCATAGATTTCCTAAATTTGTAAATTAATACACTTTGGAATGCTTAAAATTAAAAGATTTTCTTTCAATCCTATCCAAGAATGCTGTTGCGTAGCGTGGAAAGAGGCCGAGAAGCCAGTCAGTGAACCCGGAGCCGAAGACGATCCAGAACCCTTAGCCGAGGCAGTGATTATAGATCCCGGCTTTTACGATGAGACTGAAAAAAGTGAGCTGTTCGATTTCATTGAGACAAGCCATCTCAAAGTGTGCGGCGTGCTTCTGACCCACGGCCATTTTGACCATATTTTCGGAGTCAAAGAGTGCGTGGAACGGTACGGTGCGAAAGTCTATATGAATCAGGAGGACAAGATCATATTGCAGAACGACGGCCTGATGGCTCAGTCTTTCGGATTGAAAAGGCCTGACGTCAGTTTTGCGACAGAGAACATTAAGGAAGGAGACAGAATTGCCGTCGGAAAGATGTCCTTTGAAGTGATAGAGACCCCGGGACACACTCCGGGAGGGGTCTGTTTCTATGACAGGGAAGACAAGGTTCTGTTCAGCGGGGACACCCTTTTCGCAGGTAGCATAGGAAGGACGGACAACCCGTGGGGCGACTATGACAAATTGATCAAGTCGGTGATGGAGAAGGTGATGGGCCTTGACGGGGACACTAAGGTGATTCCCGGACACGGTCCGTCGACTACCATTTCCAACGAGATAGCCAACAATCCTTTTCTGATTCCGTTCAACGAGCCGGACATAGATTGGGAGAATGCGGATGGACTTACAATAGATGGTGGCGAGGATGTGACGGGAGAAGGAGAGACGAGCGGCAGATAAAGGACAATGTCAATGGAAAAGCAGGAATATATAGAAATACGAGGAGCTAAGGCTCATAACCTCAAGGGGATAAACGTGGACATCCCAAGAGGCAAATTCGTTGTGGTCACGGGACTGAGCGGAAGCGGCAAATCATCGCTTGCGTTCGACACCATCTATGCAGAGGGGCAGCGGCGATATATGGACACGCTTTCCACCTACGCCAAGCACTTTATGGGTATATTGGAAAAGCCGGAAGCGGAAAGCATCACCGGCCTCAGCCCTATCATCGCCATAGAGCAGAAGACGACCGGCAACAATCCCCGTTCAACGGTCGGCACCATCACGGAGATCTTCGATTTTCTAAGACTACTGTATGCGAGAGCCTCCAGGGCCTATTCTCCTGTCACCGGAAAGGAAATGGTCCGTTACAACGACGCTCAGATCATTGATATGATTATGACCCGCTACAAAGACAGGAAGTGCATTCTTCTGGCGCCTTTGGTAAGGGGTCGAAAAGGACACTACAGAGAACTTTTCGATCAGATGCGCAAACGCGGCTACACGGACATCAGAATAGACGGAGAGATTGCCGAGCTTAGGCAGGTGACCGCGCTTGACAGGTACAAGAACCATTTCATTGAACTCGTGGTCGACAAATTGAAGCCAGAGGCCGGGGACGAGAAAAGGGTAAGCGATTCCGTGGCGACGGCTTTGGATATGGGCAAAGGCTCTATTGCCGTGCTGGACATCGAGACCGGGGAAATGAGACATTTCTCCAAGCATCTTGTCGATCCTGAGTCGGGAATTTCCTTGGACGAGCCTGCCCCTCATTCCTTCTCGTTCAACTCACCTCAAGGCTATTGCCCTCATTGCAAAGGACTTGGCAACATCGTGGACGTGAATATGGACACGATTATCCCTGACAGATCCGCATCCATTGCAGAAGGCGGGATAGTGCCTCTCGGTAAAGTGAGGGAAACCAGGAAATTCGACATAATCCGTTCAATAGCAAGGAAATACAACTTTTCCCTATATGACCCTATCGCCGCCGTGCCTGACGAAGCCGTGTCGCTGATTATTTTTGGCTCCGATGAGTTGTTCAGAGTGGGCAACGGCATATCCTCGGAAATGGTCACTTTTCCGGGAATAGTGAACGATATCGACGACAAAATCGTGTGCCCGGTCTGCCACGGTAAAAGGTTGAATGAACAGACAGGCTTCTTCAAGATAGACGGGAAAACAATCAGCGAGATAGCTGCGATGGAGATGAGCGCGCTCAAAGACTGGATTGCGGACCTGCCTTCCAAACTGAGCGACAGGGAAAACACGATTGCAAGGGATATATTGAAGGAACTTAACGACAGAGTCGGGTTTATGCTGAACGTCGGGCTTGACTATCTGACTCTTGACAGGGCCACGGGGTCCCTTTCCGGAGGAGAAAGCCAGAGAATCAGACTTGCCACTCAGATTGGCTCCCGTCTGGTGAATGTGCTTTACATTCTTGACGAGCCGAGCATCGGTCTGCATCAGAAAGACAACAGAAAATTGATTGCCTCTCTTAAAGAATTGCGTGACGAGGGCAACTCCATTATGGTAGTGGAACACGA
>JBAYFJ010000138.1:0-5346 GCA_041667245.1 Bacteroidales bacterium
ACATCCACCCCTATTATCCCTTCCAGCGCGAAGCGTATCTGCTTGTAGTCCCCGAAATTTAGCTTGCCGAGCGAGAAACTGACCATCACCCAGATCGCGGAGATGGCGACAAGGTAATACCATCTCGGCAGGTCGCCGAAATATCTGGATATCCAGAAGGCGAACAACGCTATCAGGAAATCCAATGATAGTATTACTATTGTCGGTCTCTTTGCGCTCATATCAATTACAGGCTCCAATAATCGAGGCTGTGGATTTTGTTTCTATATATACCTTTCACATCCACGAGTACCGCGTCTTCTTTGGCTATGCCTTTAAAGAAGTCATCGCTGAGGCCCACGTACTCGTCGTGAGAGACGGCAGCCACCACTGCGTCATACTTTCCTTCCGGTTTTTCCACAAGAGAGAAGCCGTAGTACTTCTTGACGCCTTCGCTGCTTGCGTGAGGGTCAATCACGTCCACGTTCAGGCCGAAATCTTTGAGTTCGTTGACAATGTCGGCCACTTTGGAGTTGCGGATGTCGGAGACGTTCTCTTTGAAGGTCACGCCCATCACCAGCACTCTGGAGACGAGGATGTTCTTTCCTTTGCCGATCATCTTCTTGACAAGCTGTTTGCCTATGTAGCCGCCCATCGAGTCGTTGATGAATCGCCCTGCCGTGATGATCTGAGAGTGGTATTTGAGGTCGTTGGCTTTGTAGACAAGATAGTAGGGGTCAACGCCTATGCAGTGGCCTCCGACTAGTCCTGGGAAGAAGTGAAGGAAGTTCCATTTGGTTCCTGCTGCTTCAAGGACGTCGTAGGTGTTGATCTGCATTCTGCTGAATATGATCGAGAGTTCGTTCATTAGGGCAATGTTGACGTCTCTCTGTGTGTTTTCCACGATCTTCGCGGCTTCTGCCACTTTGACGCTCGGCGCTCTGTGGACACCGGGTTTGACCACAAGCTCGTAGACTTTGGCAATTTCCTCAAGTGCCTCGGCGTCGCATCCGGAGACTATTTTTATGGTGTTGGGGAGGGTGTGGACTTTTTCTCCGGGGTTGATCCTCTCCGGCGAGTAGCCGAACTTGAAGTCTATCCCGGGCTTAAGACCTGACATTTCCTGTAGGACAGGGAGGCAGTCTTCTTCGGTGCACCCGGGATACACTGTGGATTCGTAGACCACGTAGTTGCCTTTGCTCAAGGCTTTTCCGACGGATCTCGTGGCTCCGAGCAGCGGAGTAAGGTCTGGATTGTTGTGAGTGTCGATAGGCGTCGGGACGGCGACTATGAAGAATGAGGCTTCTCTGAGTTTGTCGATGGAGGACGTGAATTCGATGTCGGCTCCCTCGAACGCTTCGTGTCCGAGTTCTTTGCTCGGGTCGGTTCCCTCACGCATAAGGTTGAGACGCTTCTCATCCACGTCGAACCCGATTACGGACAGTTTTCTCGCGAAGGCGAGAGCCAATGGCAGTCCTACATAGCCAAGGCCGATTACAGCTAATTTAGCTTCTTTGCTAACCAATTTTGAATACATAGATTGATTATATTTGTTGTTATTTAGTCTGATAGATTGTTACTTCAACTTCTGCACTTTGTTGAATTTCAGCTGGTACTGCTCTTTGCTCTCAGGGCAAGTTGCAATCCCGTCGCCGTTGAACTCCAGTTTGTGGCCCCATTCGCTCATCCATCCCCTCTGACGGGCCGGGTTGCCGACCATCAGCGCGTAGGCGGGCACGGTCTTGGTGACCACCGCTCCGGCCCCGATGAATGCGTAGTCGCCGATGTCGTGGCCGCAGACTATGGTCGCATTGGCTCCGATCGTGGCGCCTTTGCCGACTTTGGTCCGGGCATATTGTGACTTGCGGTTGACGGCGCTCCGGGGATTGGTGACGTTGGTGAACACGCAGGAAGGTCCGAGGAACACGTCGTCGCCGCAGATGACTCCTGTATATATGGAAACGTTGTTCTGGACTTTCACGTTGTTGCCTAATTCAACGCCCGGGGACACGACCACGTTCTGTCCGATGTTGCAGTTTTCGCCTACGACACAGCCTTCCATTATGTGGCTGAAGTGCCAGATTTTGGTTCCCTTTCCAATCTTGCAGCCCTCGTCCACAATTGCGGTAGGGTGTGCGAAATAGTTTTTATTTTCCATAATATGCTCTAACTCTAGAGATTACCACATTCTGTTCTGCTCTTGTTATCTCGGTGTGAATCGGCAGGGACAGCACCTCACCCGCCAGTTCTTTTGCCCTGCTCAGGTCCCCTCCGACTTTGGATATGCTCTTGAACGCCTCCTGCTCCTGAAGCGGCAGAGGATAGTAGATCATACTCGGAATCTCGTTTTCGGCAAGGAACTGCTTCAACGCGTCCCTCTTCCCGCCCTGAACTTTCAGAGTGTACTGATGGTAGCCGTGCGTAGAGAACGCTTCCTCTTTCGGGGTGACGATTCCTGTAATATCTTTCAAATTCTCAGTGTAGTACTGAGCCGCGGCGTGCCTGGCGTCAAGATACTCGTCCAGATGCCTCAGTTTCACATCCAGAATCGCCGCCTGAATCGTGTCCAGCCTGGAATTGCACCCTATGATCTTGTGATGGTACTTCACCTGCTGTCCGTGATTCGCAATCATCCTCAACCTTTCAGCAAGCTCATCGTCATCCGTGAACATCGCCCCTCCGTCGCCGTAGCATCCGAGATTCTTCGACGGGAAGAAAGACGTGCAGCCTATATGTCCTATTGAACCTGTCTTCTTCCTGTGGCCGTCTCTGAATGTGTACCACGAACCGATCGCCTGCGCGTCATCCTCCACTACGAACAAACCGTTCTCCCTCGCGAAATCCATTATAGGATCCATATCACAGCTCTGTCCGTAAAGATGCACCGGCACAATTGCCTTGGTCCTCGGAGTCACTGCTCCCTTGATTGTGTCAACGGTGATGTTGAAAGTCTGATAGTCCACATCCACCATAACAGGCGTGAGACCCAGCAGACCTATCACTTCCGCCGTCGAGACGTAGGTGAATGCGGGAACAATCACCTCATCCCCTTTCTGCAGTCCCAGCGCCATCAAAGCAATCTGTAACGCATCCGTTCCGTTGGCGCACGTGATGCAATGCTTCGACCCGTTGTAAGCGGCGAGGTTCTTCGCGAACTCCTTAACCTGCGGCCCATTGATGAAGGCCGAACTGTCGATGACGTTCTGTATCGCACCATCGATCTCCCCTTTGATTTTCAAGTACTGACCCTTCAGGTCAACCATTTGCATTTTCATATCCTTAATATTCTATCTTACTTTCATTTTCTATATTATTCCATCCCCCTCCAGCGGCATTATCTCGCATCTGCCCCGATACTGAAAAAAGTCCTCTATATCAATGCGTTGTACAGTATCTCCACCGGATGCTTGGCCTTTCTTCCAGTGCCGTCCAGTATCTGCTGGCGACAACTCACTCCCGGAGCCGCAATCACCGTCTGCTCCCCTGCCTTCCTGATGGTCGGGAACAGAACCTGCTCACCAATCGCCATCGAAAGCTCGTAATGTTCCTTCTCATAGCCGAACGAACCGGCCATTCCGCAGCACCCCGAAGGGATGACCTCTACCTGATAATGCCTCGGCAACGACAAGATCTCTCTCGTCGCATCCACTGATGCGAGAGCCTTCTGGTGGCAATGGCCGTGGAGAAGAATCTTCAACGGTGCCTGAGTGAAATTTTTGGAAGTAATGTTGCCCTTTCGTATCTCTCTGACTATGAACTCGTCATATAGCAGTGCGTTGCCTGCGAGCGCCATCGCCTTCTCTTTCATCTCACCTCCCACGAGGTCCGGATACTCGTCTCTGAAAGTAAGCAGACAGGATGGCTCAAGTCCGATGAGAGGGCATTCTGACGACACCATATCCGTAAGCATCTGGACATTTCGCATTGCTATGTACTTGGCTTTCTGCAGGAATCCTTTTGAAATCTCCGTGCGCCCGCTCTCGATGTGTTGTGGGATTATGACCTCGTAGCCAAGCCTCTCAAGCAGCCTGACAAAGCATATCCCGGTGTTCACGTCTATGTTGTCGGTAAATTCGTCGGCAAAGAGATACACGGCTCCTTTCGATGCACAGCGCACTGCCGCATTTGAATTGCGCTGACCTGAACCTGAGACTATCACTCGACCGTACTGACTTGCTCCGGTCAACGTCACCGCTGCGTTTTCGGCATTATGCTCCTTTTTGTACCAGCGTCTCAACGTGGTGTTGCTGACTATCGGAAGACTCCTCTCCGGTGCGAAGTTCAGCAACTTTTTCACGAATGCGCTGACTCCATGACTGGACACCAGAGGATTGTAGATGTTGCGGAAATCGTTCCCTATTCTGATCATCTTAGCGAAATTCGCAACAAGCCGCGTTCTCAGACCTGGGCCAAACGTGGTTGCGTAATGATGTTGAAGGTATTCGGCCTTGAATCTGGTCATATCCACGTTCGAAGGGCATTCCGCCTTGCACGCTTTGCAGCTAAGGCAAGTGTCCAAAGCCTTGAGAATGTCCTTTTGGTCGAAAATGTTTCTGCCGTCCGGATGGAGAATCATCTCCCTGAGTATGTTGGCCCTCGCTCTCGGCGTGTGGTCCTCCTCTTTGGTGGCCCTGAAAGACGGGCACATAGCTCCGGCGAACTTGACGGACTTTCTGCAATCCGCCGAACCGTTGCATTGTTCGATGGCGCAAAGCCAGCCATTCTGCTCCGAGAAATCGAAACAAGTGTGCATATTGTCTTGAGGGCTGGTCTCGTAACGCAGATTCCGGTCCATCTTGACGGCTCTGACAATCTTCCCGGGGTTGAATATTCCTTTCGGATCGAAGATGTCCTTGACCCTTTCCAGAAGATGATAATTCTCCTCTCCGATGATTATTGGGATGAATTCGCTTCTGAGGCGCCCGTCCCCGTGCTCGCCGCTGAGACTGCCACGATGTTTTCTGACAATCAACGCTGTTTCGTAGCCCACTTCCCTGAAAGTCTGTCGGTCCTTAGGGTCTTTGAGATTCAGTATAGGGCGGAGATGGAACTCGCCTGTGGATATATGGCCGTAATAGACGCAGTCGAGACCGTGGTCAGCGAGCATCTGCCTGATGTTGCGGATATATTCGCTCAGCCGTTTCGGAGCGACCGCGGTGTCTTCTATCAGGGACACCGGTTTGGAATCCCCGCTCATTCCGGACAGAAGTCCGAGCCCGGCTTTCCTCAATGCCCAGACTTTGGTAATGTCCTCGCCACTCACAATCGGATAGTCATATCCTATCCCCTCTCCCTTCAGCGCCTCAATGATTTCATTCACTCTCGCATTCAGCCTCACCTGAGCCGACATTCCGTTTCTTTCCTCGC
>JBAYFJ010000139.1:0-5302 GCA_041667245.1 Bacteroidales bacterium
GGAACAAATTGTGAGAAAGAATTGGCGATGGCGATCACGGGCTTGCCCATCTGCTCTTTTTTCATTCCGGCGGCAGTCCACAAGGCTCTGGCTCCTGCCATCTTTCTGCCGTCCATTGTGACGGCGCTGCGTAATTGATGTTTCATAACACTAACAAATAAACCCTCCCCAGCGCGGACTGAGAAGGGACTATAATATTATCTTTTTTCTTTCACTTGAATTGTCCTTGGCAAATCTAAATAATGCTTTTTCAAAATGCAAGAAAAAATCAATCTAAATCATTTTACTGCCGAATGTTACATATCATAAGCGTCCAACTTAACTGTCTCCGACTGCCGGAATTTCCCGAATTGCCAATAAATCCGTAAGTTCAATGTCCTGCCTATCCTTTCCGCATAGTTGCGTTGTGTGTAATTGTCATAGCTTATTTCGCTTTTCTTCATCCCGCCTGAGTGGAGGAGATCGGAAACCCCGGCCGACGCACCAAGATGAATTGTCTTGAAATATCTTGAGACGAAGATTTCGCAATATGGCTCCATAGTCACCGTTTTGCTCTGCACCGAATTAAGAGTGGGCCTAAGAGAGACGGCCCCGCTGAAATCGAACAATTTGTTGTTCCAATCGCAATCCAAATTGAAATTCGGCACTTTTCGAGTGTACACGGAGCCTGAAGGCAAGTGGCTGTCTATAAATGTGTAAGATGCGGAGATATGAGTGCTGAAATGTTTGGCGGGAGACAGGAACATCTCCGCGTTCAGTCTTGCGGACGACTGTTTTCCGATGTTGCCGTAAGTCGTTGTCATAGCCCCGTCCTCGGAAACGAAGGACATCCTTTCGATGGCGTTGTCCGTGGTTGAGTAAGATGCTGAGACGTTAATGGTTCTGATCCATTTGACATTGGGGGTCAGACCGTACATAAAGGAAAAGTTGTGGGTCATCTGGCCCTTGAGGTTCGGATTGCCTGTGAGAATGTTGTCAGGGTCAGACTCGTCCGAGTAGGTGGTCAACTGCTTGACATTCGGCCTCTTGACTGAATTGCCATAACCGGCACCGAAGTGGTTTCGCCTCAGATTCCAGTTCAATCCTACTGAAGGCATCACATTGAATTCGGAGTAGTCCACCGGCCCCGGTTCTTGTCCGTAGGAGTATGAACCGCTGTTGCCGAGATATTCCCCTTTCAGCGTCACCATATACCCGAATTTTCGTTTAATAAATGACCCCAGTGCGGCGATCTCCGTGAATGCGACTTGTTGCCTGTAGCGAAGCCGATTGGCTTTTGGATATATCTCAGAACCGCTCTCGTCAAAGGAGTTTGACGAATTTTCGTAGAGTCTGTTGTAGTACCCCGGGGTTATCGACAAGTTCAGCGGCACGATCTTCGGCAGGCAGTCCCGAAGTTTGAAATCCAGTTCCGCGCGATGCTCTTTCGCAACGTTCGAGGCGTTTTGTCTAAAGTCCGTCGCCTCGGAGGATGAGTAGTCGTACAATGAGTTGGAATTGGCGGAATTGTCTTTGTAGGAATATCTCAGAACCCATTGATTCTTCCTCATCCCGCTTTTGCCGATCTTTTGCCCGAAGAATTGGCTAAGGCTCACCGCTCCGTCAAGTCTGAAGGGAGATTTTGTAGACTCTTCGGTTGATGATTCCGAGTGGCGTATCTCACTCCCGTCTGCGGCATAGAAATGTGAGGAAGATTCCGAATGGCCTGAAGATTCGCTGTAATCGGTTGATAATGAGGCCTTGAACTGTACGCTGTTGTTGAAGAGTCCTCTGAAAAGATTGAAGTTTATGTTGTGGGAATTGGAAATTGTCCGGGAAGATCTTTCGTTTTCGGAAGATCGTGTCGGCGAATTATCGTCCGACATTTCACGGTTATTCCCGGAACTCAGCGACGGGGCTCCCTTGTGGTCGAAATCGTAGCCGATTCCTATCCCGACAAGCGGGGTGTTGACCACGGCGTTTATGGACGGGGAGAAAGAGTTGTCGCTCTGCACCGATGCGCTCATTTGAGCCGCAAAGCCGTAGGGAAGCGGTCTGGAAAGGGTTATCAGAAGAATAGGCCGGTCGTTGTCGTATTCCCGGGAGCTGGGCAGCACAACTTCTATTTTGGACATATAACTGGCTTTGATGAACCTCATCGGGTACTGCCTGTTTTTGTTGATCATCCCGTTGTCCTCATCGTTAATCAGAATCTTTCCTATCGGCTTGTCCTCAAATTCCAGATTTCCGTTGCGTGAGGCTGACCTAAGTTCGGGAATCTTCTCCATCATACTCGCCATATCCATTTTGTCGGCATCCGGGTCTCGGGACACGTCATAACTTATCCTGTTACCGAGTCTTTTCAGAAGCGGTTCGGCAGTGATTGTCGCCGCCTTGAGTTGTTCGCCTTTCTTTTCCGTCTGCCCGTAGCATAAAGAACTTAATAGGACAAGCACGCTTACAGTCAAGCTTCTGAATATATTCATTGATTGTAATATCTTATGTTAATTTCAGCTAAATCGTTGACAGTTAGCTGGTCGTAATTAATTAGTACTGTCTGGATATAATTATTGTCCGCTATGTTAAAAAAATCCTGACAATTAGTAAAAATTCCAAACATTCCGAGTGAATCTATACTTAAGTCTGAAACAAGATAGCTGTCATTTCCGATATTATTAGGATTATCTTCCCCAATTTCCTCGGCAATGAAATTATTAGTCCATAATAGAATCTCACTGTTTGTTAAGTCATAGGTCATGGAGGCTGGAAAAGTATTTGCAGATTCGTTTGAATAGTTTATTTCCGGCATAGAGACAGCGTTTGTTGAAGATAAACTCAGAATTATTGCGCTTACAGTGACGTATTTTATTTTCATCTTTGTTAAAGATTTGTATTATTTGTTAAAGATAGCTAATATTTTAATATTATCTGGCGAGAAATCCGACATAAACCGGAGCGGGAATCTTGTCGCGCTAATGGCGGATAATCATCGAATATTCTTATATTTACGGGCGAAAATCATACAAACGCAAAGAAATGAAAACAGCTATTGTTCAGACTGACATAATTTGGGGGAAGCCTAAGGAGAATGTTCTCCGACTTGCTAAGGTGATTGACGGGCTTACTGAGGTCGATTTGATTGTCCTTCCGGAGATGTTCACGACAGGATTCGTCACTTCTCCCAAAGGTTTTGCAGAGTCCCCGGATTGTGATTCCCTTCAATGGATGAAAAGGATTGCTGCGCAAAAGGATTGTGCGGTCGCGGGAAGCATCGCCATACAGGAAGGTTGCGACAAGTTCTTCAACAGGTTTTATTTCGTGAAGCCTGACGGTGATGTCGTGATTTACGACAAAAAGCATCTGTTCACTTTCGGAGGGGAGGACAAAACTTTCACCGCCGGCTCCGAGAGAGTCACGGTTGAATGGCGAGGCGTCAGGATTCTGCTCCAGATTTGTTATGACCTGCGATTCCCTTGTTTCAGCAGAAACAGGTTGCGCACCGAGACCGGGAAACCTGATTACGATATGATTCTGTACGTGGCCAGTTGGCCGACGGTGCGGATAGGAGTTTGGAAAACATTGCTCAGGGCCAGAGCCATTGAAAACCAGTGTTATGTGGCCGGTGTCAACAGAGTCGGAACCGATCCATATTGCGAATATTCAGGAGGCTCGGCACTGATTGATCCTTACGGCGTCACTCTTGCTTCCTGCTCCGACAGCGTTGAAGGGACAGCCGTTGCTGACATAGACATCGACAGCCTCAACCGGTTCCGCGCCAAGTTCCCGGTCCTCAACGATGCGGACATTCTTTGTACTGATCCTAAGTAACTCTTTAGTTTCTCAAGTTTCTCAAGTTTCTCAAGTTGGTGCCGAGATTTTCCCAGCTGAGTGCCACAAGTGCGGGCCCCAAGCGGAGCGTGGGGCGTAACTCGTTGAGTATTAGCTTTTTGCACAATGATTGGGTATCGAATTTGGCACCCGATCATTGCATAAAGTGTTGTGGTACAGTTATTTACGCCCCACGCTATGATGCCTGGGGCCAAGAGCCGGGTGGCCAGAGTCGGCATCCTTAATGACATCACTGCGGTCGTCCGGTGCCGTAATGCTTGTAGCCACCTGGCGTGCGGTTCCGTTGTCCGGTCCCGGTGTCTCCACTGGCAGCCCGCTCCTTGTCCGGTTTCGGTGTGCTGTCCCGATGCCGTCACGCTTGTAGCCCGCCCGGTGTGCGGGTCGTAGGGCTTTCCGGATGGTCACAAAAAAAGGCAGTGCCGAATTGCGGCACTGCCTTTTTAATTATGTTCACCGTCCGTTTGGCGTCATCGATCAGTTTGCGGACGACTGCGAAGACGGCGACCGTCTCAGACGATTAGTTGAATTTTGCGAATTCGATGTCCTTAGCAGCTCTGTCGCTGTAAATCTTAGCCTTCTTAGCGATCTCAAGATTGCTCTTGACACCGTCGGCGTTGCCCTGGCGGGCAGCTATGATGGCTTTCAGATAAGACATCCTTGGGCATTTGCATTTAGCGGTAGCGGCAGCTTTGTCAAGCTGGTCTGTGAGGATGTAAGCAAGAACCTCGGCGTGACCGCCTTTGCCTGCAAGCTCCTGAGCAGCCTTGTCATAATTGCCTTCGAGAATGTCGAGGACACCCTGATTGGCTTTGCCTG
The DNA here is from genome assembly GCA_041667245.1 of Bacteroidales bacterium. Lineage (GTDB taxonomy): Bacteria > Bacteroidota > Bacteroidia > Bacteroidales > UBA932 > Cryptobacteroides. The sequence goes on from JBAYFJ010000139.1 coordinate 4,645, forward strand.
TCTCACCGGCTTTAGCGAAATGATTCTGAGCAGCAGCCTTGTCTCCGTTGCGAAGAGCGACAACGCCGAGAGCGTTCTCAAGATCCTCGTCTTTGGTTCCGACTTTAGCGAAAGCGTTCTCAGCTTTGTCAAGTTTGCCGTCATTAAGGTAAACTACGCCAAGGTTGAACTGAGCGCGGTCACTGTTGAATTTGTCGATAGCTTTCTTGTAGATGTCCTCTTTCTGAGCGGATTTCTTGGCAAGAGACGCAGCGTGAAGAAGAGCCTCTTCGTCAAGAACGTCACTGTTGTCCTCAACCATCTGAGCGAGTTCCTCGTCAGTGTAGTTCTTGAATTCTACGTTAGCGATGAATCTCGCGCGACGAAGTTCAGGAAGAACGGAACCTTTGAGGTCAGTGTAAACTTCTGACATATTCTTGATTTCGCTTTCACGTACTGCAGGATCGCTGTACATTGAAAGGACGCGGAGGATAAGGTCCTTATCCTCTATGTTGGATTCGGAAACGAGTTTCTGGAAGCCTTCCCAGTCCTGTCCGATGCTCTTTACCTCAGGAGCAGCGACGTCTTTGCCTTTGACAACTTTGTCCCAAGCCTTGGAAGCGCTCTTAGAACGTTTGTCGGAAAGTTTGGTGTTGAGTTTCTCACCGCCGTCAGGTGA
>JBAYFJ010000140.1:0-5283 GCA_041667245.1 Bacteroidales bacterium
AAAGCTATCTGAAACTGTTCGGCTTGATGTGGATGACACCACTCTATTCAATGCAGCGGCTTATTCCAAAAGCGTCGAGGCTAAGTATTCCGAATTGCAGGACAGACTTTTAGAGGTGAATTCCGCCTTCGGGGACAAAAACATAAGGCTCTTCACTTTCAAAGGTTTCCAACTCTCTTCAATGTACCCTGTGCCTGAGCATCGTGAGCTCGGGGGCGTGGACATTTGGGAAGATTGCGATTATGCCTTTTCTGAAGATCTTCTTCACAGGTTGTGCAATTCGTCAGCATCGGAGGACAGAGACCATCTTTACAAAGGTTGCAAGATTGAGAATCATCAGATCTTTACCGGCATCAAACCTATTGTGACTGAGCTGATCACTTCAAGACGAGACGCCAAGTTGAGGGTCAATTCCATTTTGGAAGATCTGATCAGAAGTGAGTCTCAGACTATCACTGTCAAAGGCAAGAATATATTTGCGCCTTCGGCGACTTTCAATTTTATCTATCTTACGGTCCACTCTGCCGCTCATTTCGAGATAGTCCTTTCTCTGAGACATTTGACTGACTGGGCTTGTTTCCTGTATGCTTGCAAGGGCAGATACGATCTTGGAGTCGTCGATTTCGCTTTCGATGGCTCTTCTTATTCCAAAATGGCTAAATTGTTCACTCAGATTGCGGTCGACTATCTCGGTCTTCCTAAGGAGTTCGCTCCGGAAGGCTATTACAGTGTGAGCGACAGCGCTTTGTGCGACAGGATTATGCGAGACGTGATGAATCCGTTTCCTCCCCTTCCCGAAGGATCATTTTTTTCGACAAAGGTGCTTTGGCATCTCAAAAGGCTTAAGGCCGGGCATTGGAAGACAGCGCTGGTCAGCGGTGAAAGCCTTTTCTACACTGTTCTTAGATGGGCCTTGTGGAATGTGAGGAGGTTTTTCAATAAGAATGAGGACAAAAAGGATGTCTTGAGCGGATTTTTGCACCGCTATTCCAAAAGAATGGGCCGTCCTGTGAATGTTTTTATATACTAATTAATACTAACTTATATGAAACGTGAGATTCTTATTATGGTTTTGTTGGCCGCAGTGCTTAACATCCCAATTTTTGCGCAGAAGAAAGATTCTGTAGAAGTGGCTGACACAGCTTCGTCGCAGTTCTTCAACGGTAAGTTTTTCCGCAACTGGAGCATTGGTCTCGGCGGAGGGGCTTCTCTGTTTCTTGGAGAGGAAGATCATCTCGGGGCGTTAGGAAAGCATATAACCCCGTTTGTCGAGCTTTCAATGATCAAGAGAGCGACTCCCGTTATCGCTTTCCGAGGTGTGGGGTCTTACGGCGCCATTCACAGCTGGGCTCTCTCATCAGTGCCCGGACACGCTTATGACGGGACGCTTTATCTGCAGAAGATGAAGATGTTCACGGCGGAGGCTGACGCTATGTTCGACATTACCAACGCTTTCTGGGGTTACAGGCCTAAGAGGAAGCTTTCGGTTCTGCCTTATCTCGGCATCGGAGCGACCTGGCCGTGGAATGACGATGTCGTCAACAGGGAGCTTACTTTTCCTCTGGGCGTCTATCTTTCCGCCCGTCTATGTGACAAATTGGATCTGACTTTTGACTTCAAGCACATATTCGTCGATCATCGCCAGAACAACATCAAGATTGACGGCAAACTCTACGAGGGGATGGTCAATGTGTCAATCGGTCTTTCTTACCGAATCGGCAAACAGGGTCTGCATCGTTATGTGAAGGCTGACAATCTGGCTGATCTCTATGCTGAGAACGCGAATCTGCGCAACAACAATCTCGCATTGCAGTCTGAGAACAAAGCTTTGAAGGCAGCTCCGGTTCCTGTTCCGGTCGCGGTTCACGACACTTTGCTGGTTGACGGCGGAGGCAAGTACTATCTCGCTCATCTGATGCTGTGCTTCAAGATTGACGATGCGGTTCTTTCCGACCTGGAGTTGGCGAGACTTGACTACTATATGAATTATGTCAAGGAATATATTCCTGACTACAAGGACAAGAGAGTCAAGCTCATCGGTTCGGCCGACAAGTACACCGGCAATGCGAGGATCAATCAGGATCTTAGCGAGAGAAGAGCGAAGGCTCTTCGCAAGGTGCTGATGAAGAAGTTCGACATTCCAAGTGACAACATCGAAATGGACTTCCAGGGTGACAGAAATAACATTTTCGAGGCTTGGGCTCCTAACCGCGCGGTTTACTTCAAGATTGAGTTTGAGCAATAATTGAATAATAAAAATCATTAGTGTCCCATGAAAATTAGGGACGATTAATAATTAAACAAATTTGGCTCATTAAGGTCAAACAGTTCTTTGTCATATTGAAAATTAGTTTTGTTGAAAAGGTCACGAATTGAAGTTTTGTCGGTCAGCGAAAAGCTCAAAATCTGCAAGACTTCGTATGTCGTTCGGTCGATTTCAAGGTCGTGTTGCAGGATTGCCACCAAGCAATAAGCACACACCGCAGAGTAGATTTGTATCTTCACCGCATTCTCGGTAGTACCCCAAAATCGTTTGATTTTAAGGTGCTGTTTTAACCACTTGAAGAAGAGTTCTATCTGCCAACGATTCTTGTACAACTCGGCTACTTGGAGTGCCGATATAGACATCGCATTGGTGAGACACAGAAACTCTTGTTGTTGCTCATCGTCCCAAAATCGGACTAACCGCAACGGCTCGGGATAGTGGCGTTTCGGGTAATATCCCGTTAGCAAAACAGTCGTGTCGGAGCGTACATTTTTGGGTAATCTTCGTTTCCACTTGACTACTTTTGCTTGTAGATTTCGTTTGGCTCGAATCACGAAAAAGGCTTCTATCTGAGCGATGCGGAATAACTCCTTGAAGTTGTTATACGCGCGGTCGAAGATGTAATAAGAGCCTGATTCATAAGGAATCTCGCACATCGCTTTGCTGTCGTGAACCGATGCTGTGGTGATGTGAAAGAATGCAGGTACTTGGGTTTCGATGTCATACAAAGTATGTACTTTTATGCCACCTTTGTGTTTGCGAAACTTTGCCCACAAAACACCGAAAGGCACAGGTCAATAGTTGTGGAATCGAACGCATAAACATTGCCACCGAGTCGAAAAATCGAGGTTACACGTTTGCTCCTTGCTTGATCAATCAGGTAGTAAGCAAACTCCTCGAAGATGCGATAATCTCGGTCTTGGTTGGCTCGTGCGAGTGATGATTTCGACACATTTTCGCCTATTTCCAAATGGTAACATTTCGAGTGATGAGCATCGAGTGCAACGACCAAATCGCGCAGACTTTCACGAGCAGAAAGTTGCCCGAACATCAATGCGAGCAGCTGATTCCAACAGGTGAAATGTTTGATGTATTTGTCACCTCCGTACTTGGTAACGATATGCCGAAACTTATCGTTGTCGAGAAACGAAACCAATTGAGCGAAAACATATTTGTCTTTGTGCATGTGCATAATTACTTATTAAACGCAAATCTACAAATTCAAATCGTCGTACAATCAAAACCTTTGCAATTAACTATATTTCAATGATTTCAAAGAAAATTATAAAACTTTAATGGGACAGCAATGACTCATATTCTAACATCGGCGATTTCCGCGAGTAACTCCACAACTCATCTAGCGGATGACTGCTGGCTGGCTTCCGAAAATGTGACGATTCCAAAGGGAGGCGAAAATCCTAAGATAGTGGTCAATCAGCAGATGGCTTTGATCAAGCTATCTTTGGCAATCTCGAATTTTAATTCGGATTCCTATTATGCCAAGAAATTCGCAAACATCAATTTTACTATTGTTGATGCAGCTACGGTTTTCGCTCATGATGCCTATTTCGGAGATGCTTTCACACTGGAAAATGTTCATTCGGCAGTCGCTTCCGCGCGCTTTTCGCATGTTATACCTATCGTGAATGCTCAGACTTACGTTTTCCGGATTCCTATCATTCAGAGTCAGGGGACAGGATTATAACCATTGACATCGTCTGTCCATTGGAAAGATCATGACGATACAGAGTATCATTCAGCAATCACAAATTACACACCTAAGGGTGTTTTCACTGCAGGGAAAATATATACGATTTCATTGGGTTTGCAGTTTACTTCCAATGACAATAATACCGGTTCCTTGTCATGGTTACAGCAGTAATGCTAATTTACCCGTCTTACCATCTGGAGAACGTGAACGGCAGACGCTTCATCTTTCTGCGCAAAAACGGCGTGGTGGATGCGCCCCGGATGCTTACCTTCAACGAATCCTCCGCTTGGCTTTGGGAACAGCTTAAAGGCAAAGACTTCACCTTCGATGAAGCCTTTGCCTTTCTTTCTTCCCATTTCGCAGGAGACCCTGTCACAATGAAAGAAGATCTTTCCGTTTGGATCAATCAGCTACTCGCCGAGGATGTCATCCTTCCCTAACCGAGTACGGCTTTGGCAGCGCTCATTCCGGCGAGTAAGCCGGTGGAGAAGGCTGTCTGAAGGTTGTAGCCTCCGGTGTCGGAATCGATGTCGATGACTTCCCCGCAGAAATAGAGCCCTTTGCGGAGCTTTGACTCCATAGTCTTGGCGACAATCTCGTCAGTGGAGATTCCGCCGGCCGTGACCACGCTGCGCTCGTACCCCACGTAGCCTTCAATCGGGAAAACCCATTTCTTCAAGGAGCTCACCAGCAACTTGATGTCTATCTCCTGTCCCTTGGGCTGATCCACATCAAGCAGATTCGGATTCATCTTCAGAAAAGGAGAAATCAGATGACGCGGCATCAGCTTGCCGAGCAAGACCTTGTAACGGTCCCTGAAGTACATCCCCTGACTCCTTGGATCATTCAGAACCAGACCCCACAAGTCGCGTATCCTGTCCGTAAGCTGCTCGCTGCGCACGGCAGGCTTCAAATCAATAGTCAGAGACACCTTACCGCCGTTGATCAGACTCTTCACCGCATTCCTGCTGATCTCGAATCCTATAGGACCCTCAATCCCGCCGTCCGTGAAATCAAGATCCCCGAATTCATTCTGGCTCTCGGTACCGTCAATGAACAGAGTCACTCCCACATTCTTCAGAGAAATCCCGCACAGAGAATCCCCGAAAGCGGAAAGATGAACGCTTCTGTCTATATGTCCCTTCAATCCGTCACCTTTGGACGAAAAGTTGTTCATCTTGTAGCCCTTCGGCACCAAAGCCGTCAGAGAAGGGAAACAAGGCTTAAGAGTGTGCCCGAACTGCTCAGCCCATCCGTAGCCGTCTCCGGTTGAACCCGTGTCCGGATAAGAAAGCCCTCCTGTCGC
>JBAYFJ010000141.1:0-5265 GCA_041667245.1 Bacteroidales bacterium
CCGTCACCTGTGCCGATTTCGCTGACGTTTCCCTTTGGGGAATCCTCATTGTTTTTAGCGCAGGCGACAGCTAAAATGGCAACAGAGAGAGCAATCAGCCATTTGTTTCTCATACTCATTTAATTCACTGCTGTCTGGTCAACGACAGTGGCGCTGCCGCTGTAGCTGCCCTGAACATTGTGAGGTTCATCTATACTGTCATCATAGAATTGAATGCTGATTGTGTAGCTCTCGCCGGTCTTCGTGATTGTTAGCTTACCGGTTTTTTCTGATCCTGACGGAGCATACTTGTTGATGACCAGTTTGGAATCGGCGATGCTGTAGTTCATATAGCCCGTGCCGTCGAAATGAGGGTCGCTAATGCCTGCCCCGGTGTTGCAATAAGAGTCAACCACAGGATATTGCACATTTCTGGAGAGCCACTCGATGTTGAATTCTCCCGTAGGGACTCCTCCTTTTACTTTGGTGAAAATCGAGGCTTGCAGAATGTCTCCGGTGCCGGAGAATGTGTCATCCGCGGCCTTGTACTGTCCGCCGTTTCCTGTTATGACCAATTTCCAGACATCTCCGCCCGCTGCATTCGTGGCGTATGGCTTTGCCAATTTTACGAACGAAGCTGACGTGCCTTTGATGGTGATGTCCGAGGTGAGCTGACTGAAGCAAGAACCGTCCTCATATTTTAGGTTCACTCCTTGCTTAACCGTTATCACTGATGTGATGGATTCTGTTCCGTTATTCAGAACTGTGGTTGTGAATTTGTAGGAGTCTCCGACCTTTTTGATTATAAGTTTGCCTGTAAGGTCACCGTAGGTGGTCCCTGCCTCTTTGTCCTGAGTGTACAATTGTGCGTCAGAGCCGGTGTAAGGTTTGCTGTCGAAAGTTGCCGGATCCAGAATAAATTCTCCTTCAGGTACTCCGTCTTTGAATTTGTGGGAAGCCGGAGCGGTGATTGTAAGTTGAATTGTCTGCTGTTTACCGTCATAATTCATGTTTTTGGCATCTTCGTTCAATATCTGGATGTTCCAGATTGACAGATCAGGGTAAACTCCGTAGAATTGAGCCATATAGCCGATCTCTACCGAGGCTGTCTTGAAATCATCCGCGAGACCGCCTTTCTGGCTTATTTGGATTGTCTCTTTAAGGTCGCCGCTTGCGAACTCTATGCTTCCCGTCCTTGGAGATGTAGTAGTGTTCTCGGCAATAGCGAATTTCAATTTCGTTGACACGAGGGCTTTAGTCGCAGGCTCCTCAACCGCTGTAATCCAGTCGTCGTTTATCTTAATGGTGTAATCAACGTTATGCAACATTTCCACCTCCACGGTGTCTCCGCCATATTCCAGATTCTCGAAAGACGTCTTCCCTGCGGTTAGAGCGTTTTTCTATTTCTGAATGATAGTGAATTCTTTTGTCACCGTGCCGTCAGTGCTCTCGTCGCCTGCTGTTACGGTGATTTTTGCCGTTCTGTCGTCATAGTCCTCGTTGGCTTCCAGATTGAATTTCAAAGTAACTTTTCCGGAAACACCCTTAGGGTTGCCTGAGATGGAAAGCCATGTCTGGTCTGAAACTGCCGACCAAACTGTGTTGGATTCAAATGAGATGGATCCACTCGTCACATCAGAAAGAAGAACGGTTTCGAGACCGCTTTCACTAACAGTGATTGCAGGAACCACCGGTTTGCTATCCTTAGAGCATGCTGCTAAGAATAAGAATGAGACACACAGGAGTGTGAGATTGAACAGTGCTTTTTTCATAACCTTTACTAATATTTAATTGTTTTTAATAACCATAGCGTTTACGCTGCTGCCCTTGTCTTTGGAATCAAGGTCTGAGAGCGTGTAGAGAACCTTATCGTTTTTCCATATCACCGCGACATTACCGGCTGCCTTGTTTCTGTAGAAACCGCCTGCGTAGATGTCTCCGTTGTAGGTGAACATAGTCATTATCCTTGAGATGCCACCTTCGGAAGCGTATGTGTGCAGCACTTCGCCGTTTTTCCAGATAGTCGCGTTCATCTGACTGTCGACTGTCGTTATCCCTGCCACGTAGATGTCATTCCCGTCCATCAGTATGCGTTCGGGATTGGTTGCCTTGCCGTCTTTGCTTAGATTGTAAAGCACGCTGCCGTCTTTCCACACGCAGCCTGAGGCCATACTGACTCCGTTGATCTCATCCGTGAAGTACCCGCAACTGTAAATTGAAGTGCCGTTTGTTGCGACCGCATTTACCTGTCCCGCCTTATCGCTCAATTTGTGCAGAAGGTTGTTGTTTTTGAAGATGGCAGGCAGCGTGTTGCCGTAATTGTCATAAAATGCGCCTCCGATGTAGTAGTCATCCCCGATCATTGCCATGTCGTAGGCCAGCACCTTATCGTTATTGTAGGTAAAACTCAAAACCGCATCATAGTTTTTCCACACTATGGCGTGGCTTATCCACGATGAGTCATAAAGTTAGCCGACTGCGTATAGATCATTGCCGTTACAGTAGAGACGGCTGACGTTGCAATAGGAAGTGGACGAGGATATCTGGGTCTGAGTGTTGGCGTTTTTCCAGAAGTAGTCAGTGATTCCGCTGTTTGACTGGACATATCCGGCGATGTAATAGTCACCGTTCAGATATTTAATGTCTTGCATCGATGCGGTTGAGCCGGACACAACGGCTCTCAGATAGTCATCGTTTTCCCACAAAGCGCTGATGTTGGATTTGACCCCGTCAGTTGTCTTGACGATTTGTCCGACGGCTATTATCTTAATGTTGTTTTTGTCGAGAATCTTTTTTTGAGAGATGTCCAGCACAATGTAATCATTGCCGGAGTTGATCGTGACTATGCCGACTCTGTCCTCATCGGATAGACTCTCTTTGACCTGCATCTTAAAATAGATGGTGCCTCCATCTCCGGAGGTGGGGAAGGTGATCCAGTCCGCATCGGATTTCGCTGTCCATGAGGCTGTGGAACCGAATCTGAAAATCATTATGTCTCCTTCCTCGCTTACGGAGTACGAGGTTGTTTGGGTGCTCGCGTATCTGAACACGGAGTCTCCCTCGCTCTCATCCTTGGCGCAGGAAAACAGTATCAGGACCGGTATTGCGAAAAAGCAGAAAACGAGGTGCTTTTTTAGATTGTAAATCAAATTCATCAATTTGTTTTTTTAATGTTGTGAAACGCTATTATCTTATCCTTTCCGTAGTGTCGCCCTTAGCGGCGCCGTTGACAATAAGGGGTCTTGCGGGTGTGCTCCCGCTTTGCTGCTTGGATGTCAATGTCCACTTCATAGTTGTGTAAAGGTCGAGATAGCCAAGAGACACCTCAGTGGATGCGTTATAAAGCAGATATCCCATCATACCCTTGTTTTTCGCGAAGGAGATTTCGCCGGGGGCGGTGACGTCAAACTCGATTGTGTTGATCTTTTCGTCCGAGTTCGCCAGTATGACATATATAGGAGTGGCTCCGCTTGATGTCTTCGCATTCGCTATTCCATAACCCGCGCCCATCCTCAAGTCTCCGGTGTTGCCGTTGAAGAAGGCCGGTATCTCATAGTTCGCCATTATGTAGCTGTTCTTCTTTACGAAGTCAATGTAGGCCTGGTTTGTCGATGCGAGATTCTTGATTATCACGGAATCTTTGCTCGATGGATGTTTCTGGATGCTGATGCCGGTTTCTGTCATTTGGCCGCCCCAGTAAGAGGTTGCTGTCGCCGAGTAGATGCCGATGATGTCATCTGTCGTCAGGCCTCGAGTCCTTATGAAATGGTCGTTTGAGGATAGCTCCGCACCTTTGTTCCCGTACTTGTCCTCAACCATCCCAAGTCCGAGAGAGTAGTCCACAGTGTAGCCCTTAGGGCATTCCTCCGGCAAGGAAACGGACATCATATCATTCTTTAGCGTCGCATCCACAAAGCTTAATTCTATTTTGAGAGATCGGCCTTTCCCCTTAAAGGTCAGGTAAGATGAGAAACCGGTGGCGACTTGGACTATCGTGCTGTCTCCGACAATGTGCAAGACGCAGTCTTCTGAGTTCTCGAAATATTTCAGATAATCAGTCTTCATCTTTTCATATTTGTTCGTGCTCTGATTCAGCACCATCGCATAAATGTTGAACTTCACAAGCGGCAGTCTGTAGATTATGCCGGCCGATTGGTCAGGATCCGATTCGTTAAAGCCTTTTTTCTTGAATTCTCTGAGCGGGGTGCCTACTGAGTTCCTCAGAAAGTCGTTTTCCCAGATTATGTTGACGTAGGCTCCGCCAGGCTCCATAGTAGGGACGAAGGTCACGTTCTTGCCGTCGATTATGATGTTCTTGTCAGGAATCTCAATCAGATTGGTCTTGATGGAATCCGCCAACTTGTTGACGGGGTAGTAGGTGACGTAGGCTTTTCCTTTGCCTCTCATCAGCGGTTCGTTGAAAACGACTTTCAAGGATTTCTTGTCGTCCGCGACTTGGTACGTTAACGGTGCGGGGGTGAGACTGTTGGTGGTCGTGATGGAGGCGTTTGTGATTTCACCTGTCACTCCTCGCTCATTTGTAGAGACTGCGTAAACCTGATATTGTGTGTTCGGGGTCAGATTTTTGATCAGAAGTTTCGTGACCGGTTTTTTCGCATAGTCGATTTTTTCTTTGGATATGCCTTCTTACAGGCAATTCAGAATCTTTTCCTTGTCCATATTCTCCGCTTTCTCGCCTTCCGTGACGAGGTAGGTGTATTCGATGGCTCCGTCTCCGGGCTCTAATGTTACCATTATAGAGGAATCCGAATTGGCTCTCAGTTTGTCGGGAGAGGTGACCGAAACTTTCACGGAGACAAGCTCCGCTTTCTTTTCTATCCCTCCATCGTCTGTCTTTGAGCAGCCGCTCAGTACAGCTATGGTTACAGTGATCACCAATAAAAATCTATGCATAAAACTGACTATTTGTTACTTGTTTATTTGGTTTCTTGACTCACGTCACAATCCCGCTTCCCCTTGCTTAAAGGGAAACGTGACGACTACATTTTATATCAAAAAAGTTAAAAAGTGCCGCACCCCTCGCCCCCTGCGGCCTTCTGCAACTACGACCGGCTGTCCATTGGCATCTGTAGCGATGTCAAACCGAACTGTGTTTAGAACTAATTGGAAGAGTTCTGTTATTGATGCGATGGCAGGTCTTTCAGAAGCAGACTTCCGGTAGTTGGTGTAGGACATAAAAATTATTATTGGTATAACGTTAGCAATCATTTTTCCAATTATGATCACTGTTAATTCAGAAATCACTTCTACGTTCTGCTGCAAAGA
>JBAYFJ010000142.1:0-5243 GCA_041667245.1 Bacteroidales bacterium
TATCTGTTCACCAATGCGGTGTCGGTGGCGTTAGCGAATCCTATGCAGGCGTTGCCTTTCAGATTGGAAGGCTGGAGCACTGCGAACAGAGGATTGGCTTTCGCATTCGCCTCAATCGCCGCCTTGTCCTGATCCTGCTGGCCGATCACGGTCTTGAGGAGGGAGTCTGAAACGGCTTTTGCAGAATCAACCTTGGCCTCGGCCTCTGTTTTGGCGGCTTCTGCTACGACTGCCGTTGCTGCCGTGTCTTTCACGTCAAGAAGGGCTACCAGAGTCTGGTTGGCTTCCTGAAGGTACTGCTGAATCTCGGTGTTGTCGTACGTCGCCCAGAATTCAAGTGACGCCGTTCCCTGGAGCAGTTTTCTCACACGTTCAGGCTCTTTCACGCCCGGAAGCTCGACAAGGATACGTCCGCTGTTGCCCAGTTTCTGAATGTTAGGCTGCGTGACGCCGAAACGGTCGATACGGTTTCTCAAGACGTTGAACGAGTTGGACACCGCACTTTCCGCCTCACCTTTGACTATCGCTATCACCTGGTCGTCCGTCGACTCAGGGGTGATTCTGTCTCTCATTTCGTAGGTTCCGAAGATCTGAGCGAGTCTCTGACCTTTGCCGACCTGTTTCCAGGCATCTGCGAACAAGGTGATGAAATCAGTCCTTGAGTTAACGCTGTTCTGTTTCGCGATTTCGATGGCTTGGTTGAATTCAGGTGAAGGATTGTTTCCTGAGAGCGCTTTAACGAGGTCTTCAAGCTGCACCTGAAGCATAACGTTCATACCGCCTTTCAAGTCAAGTCCGAGGTTGATTTCTTTAGCTTTGACATCTTTGTAAGTGTAGCCGAAGTAAATCTTCTCCGCCGACACTGAATCGATGTACCTGCTGTTGTTGATTTTCCTGATGGAGTCAAGATAATAGGCCTGATCCTCCACGGGAACATTACTGAATTCGGAGCTCTTTTGGAAGGCTATTGCCGCGTTCTCCGCATATTTAGCCGCTTTCTTTGTCTGCATATTGGACACAAGAGTGAAAGACAGCTGCCAGAGACAGGCTATTCCCAACAGAATCGCTACGAGTCTGATTACACCTTTACTTTGCATTTTAAGTATTTTTTTGAATAATAATTCTTTAATAAGTTTTACAATGGTAAAATAGGCTACAAATTTACTATTTTTTTCCGAGAATGAAACTTTCTCATAAGGATTTCTTAATTTTGCAAAGCATTTGCTTGTAATCTGTTTTGCGAGGATGAAAAAAATTGCGATTCGTGTGGTTGTCACTTTGCTGACATTATGTTCTCTTTCCGTGTTCTCGGGGGCGCGGTCCTTTTTGACCTTTGTTGAGGCGTGCGAGGACACTCTCGTGTCTTCGGGCGGTAAGGATAGCCCGGCGCGATTGATGGTTAAAGGCGATTCGCTGAGGATGGGGTACAGATTCTCCGATGCAGTGGCTGCTTACGAGGCTGCGATTGCCGCTGAGAAGGATTCCGTCGCCAAGGTCAGGATGGAGTCAAGTCTGGTTCTGGGGCAGAACGGAAAGAATATGGCCGATTTCTGCAGCAGTCCCGTGGTCGTGGCGAGGCATCTGTTCTCAAAGAAAGACTTTTTCCTTTTTTATCCTCTTCCGGACAAGTGCTGGAGGTCGATTCCGAACCAGCTTGATTCCACTGACCGTCCGGAAGGCTTTGTGCGGGCCACTTATGCTCCTTCTTCTGCCAAGTCACTGATGTACTCAGCTAAAGACGAATCCGGGATAAGAAACATCTACAGAACCGAGTTCAATGACACGCTGTGGACAGTGCCTGAACTGATCAACGAGCAGATGACATCTTCTTCCGATGAGATTTATCCTATGCTGTCTCCGGACGGCAAGACTTTGTTTTTTGCATCCGAGGGCCTCTACGGTATGGGAGGATATGATTTGTACTCAAGCGCTTGGGACGAAAAAACCTCTGACTGGTCGGTGCCGGTGAATCTTGGGTTCCCGTATTCCTCGCCGTACAATGATTTCCTCTTCATCAACACTGATGACGGCAAATATTCCATTTTCGCCTCGGACAGGGACTGTCCTTCCGACAGCGTGTGTCTCTTCGTTATGGAGTTCGACGTGATGCCGGTTCGCAAGAGTGTTTCCGATCCCGAGACCTTGCGAAATCTTTGTCGACTGCTCCCGGTCAATGCTCCCGAGAGGATGGACAATTCGTCAGTTTCCAACAGCACTATGCCCGAAAGCAATGATGCCAAGGTCTATATGTCCAAGATGCGTGAGGTCAGGTCGTTGAGAGATTCCTTGATGGCTTTCGGCAAGGCCCTGGACGAGGATAGGGCCAAATTGTCCTCTCTTTCCGGTGATGCAAAGACTTCGATGTCGCAGTCAATTATGGAACGTGAGCTTACTATGACAGCGATGCAGTCTTCTTTGGACAAGTCCGCGCAGGAACTTCAGAGCATCGAGCTGGGTTTCTTGTCCAGCGGTGTGGTGATTGACGCTTCCAAAGTCAGCGACGAGGCAGACAAGGAGGTGATAGGGGCGTCTGAAGGCTACACTTTCGCGAAAAGGTCTTTAGGGCCGGCCATGCATCTGGATATGATGAAGCCTGAGCCGGAGTTTGATTATTCTTTTATGGTTTTGCCTGAGGGCAGATTCGCGGAAAGCAATGAACTGCCTTCCGGCTTGGTCTATCAGATCCAGTTGTTCTCGATTCCTTCTCAAGCTTCAGTAAAGCAGATTAAAGGCCTCAGTCCTGTCTTCGAAAGGAAAAGCTCTTCCGGAGGTTATGTCTATTCGGTCGGTCTGTTCCACTCTTACAAGGATGTTCTGTCCAATCTCAACAAAGTGAAGAGGGTCGGCTTTAGAAGTGCGTACATCGTCGCTTTTCTTGACGGGGAACAGATTTCCGTGTCGAAAGCGAGAGAAAAAGAAGCGAAGGTACCAGTTCAGTAGATTGTGAGTGGGGTTTGCGGATATTAAGAATATTTTATGTAGATTTGTCAATGTTCTAAATCATATTAATATGGGCCTTGTCATTACTTTGATTTTTGTCGGTATTTTGCTGATTCTCGTTGAGATGTTTCTCATTCCGGGCATCGGATTTGCCGGTTTTCTCGGTCTGGGGGCTTTGGTGGGCTCCGGAGTGTATTCCTTTATGCATTTCGGTACTTACACCGGTGTCATAGTCACGATTGTGGACATCTGTCTTGTTGTGGGTATGCTGGTCTATGCGTTGAGGGCCAAAACTTGGAACAAACTTGCTCTGAACACTGTAATTGACACTAAGGCGAGAAATGATGAGGTGGGTATCTCAGTAGGCGAAAAGGGGGTCACTATGACTCGTCTTGCGCTGGGAGGTACGGCTCGTTTCGGGAACAGCGTCAAAGAGGTGAAGTCGGTGGACAACATCATCGATCCTGGCAAGCAGATCGAGGTGGTGGATATAGAGGACAATAAGATTCTGGTCAAGGAGGTTGCTTCCGAGGCTGTCCCAGGGCCTGAGTCGTCTGAAAAGAATTAATTTTAATTTACAACAATATGCCTACATTAATTATTTGGGTTGCTGTGGCCGTGATCGGCCTTATCATCCTTCTGTGGTTTTTCCCTGTGGCCTTGTGGTTCCAGGCTTTGCTTTCCGGAGTGAGAGTCTCCCTGATTCAGCTGGTGCTGATGAGATGGAGAGGTGTCAGTCCCAAGACGATCGTGATTGCGATGATTACGGGTACGAAAGCGGGGCTTACTCTCAAAGCCAATGAGCTGGAGGCACATTATCTTGCGAAAGGCAATGTCGTCAAGGTGGTCAACGCTTTGATTTCGGCTGACAAGGCTAACATCCCTCTGGATTTCAAGACTGCCGCCAGCATTGATTTGGCAGGCCGTGATGTTTTCGAGGCTGTCCAGATGTCTGTCAATCCTAAAGTAATAAACACGCCGCCTGTTACTGCTGTTGCAAAAAACGGTATTCAGCTCATCTGTAAGGCGAGGGTGACAGTTCGCGCTAACATCAATCAGCTTGTCGGAGGAGCCGGAGAGGAGACTGTCCTCGCGAGAGTCGGTGAGGGAATCGTTTCTTCCATCGGTTCGGCGGAAAGTCACGCCGAGGTGCTGGAGAAGCCTGAGTCCATCTCCAAAGTGGTTCTCGGAAAAGGATTGGATGCGGGTACTGCGTTTGAAATTCTCTCAATAGATATAGCCGACATCGACATCGGTAAGAACATCGGCGCCGTGCTTCAGATGGATCAGGCTGAGGCGGACAAAAACATCGCTCAGGCTCGCGCTGAGGAGCGTCGCGCTATGGCGGTCGCTTTGGAGCAGGAGATGAAGGCGAAGGCGCAGGAGGCGCGCGCAAAGGTTATCGAGGCTGAGGCTCAGGTGCCTTTGGCTATGGCTGAAGCATTCCGCGCAGGCAACCTCGGGGTGATGGACTATTACCGGATGAAGAATGTCCAGGCTGACACCGATATGAGAGAAAATATTGCGAAACAATAATTTTTGAGTATCTTTGCAATCCGATTCCGCTTTTTGGGCCTTTTGGCCTTCTTCGGAGTCGGATTGATTTTAAGTTTGGTAAGCTAGAGGCTGACCCTCGGAATTATCTTCTGGAGAGGTGGGTGAGTGGCTGAAACCAACGGTTTGCTAAACCGTCATACGCTAACGCGTATCAGGAGTTCGAATCTCCTCCTCTCCGCTAAGAGAAGAAAAAGTCGCCACAGAGATGTCTCTGCGGCGACTTTTGTGTTTCGTCCCCTTCGCGGCTGAGTCCGTGTTAATTGGGGTCAGGTGGAAAAAGGTGTTTACGCACGCCTACGAGAGTGACACCAATCGTAGTGTGGGGGTCAAGTGACTGTGCCACAATTCATTATACGATGATCGGGTGCTATTTTTGATACCCGATTATTGTACAAATAACTAATTCACAATGTGTTGTACCCCACGCTCCATAGGAAAATGTCTCTTGACCTTGACAGCCAGTCGGCGGCGGCCGACTGCGGAAGAATCCTATCAACGAATAAAACAGGGAATTAACTTTGCGAAAAAACAGCCAAAAGCATGTTGCAAATTACACGTCTGCCCTGCAGACGTTTTCGCATCAAAGGGTCTTGGAAAATTACGAGTGAAGGGCCACGGAGAGCGCTGGTTGCCGATTCAGGAAAAACTGCCTCTACCCTTTGACACGCAGAATGCACACAAGGCCGTTTTGATGTCAAAGGGTCGGACAGATTTTCGTGCGAAGTGCCTCTCAACGCGCAGAATGA
>JBAYFJ010000143.1:0-5201 GCA_041667245.1 Bacteroidales bacterium
AGCAGGGCGAGGGCTATGAGCATAACCATTATCATCTCCTCAATCATCTTGCCGTTGCTGAACCAAGACCCGCTGAAGCCCGCCTCGAAATTTCCGTCCCCGCGAACAACTTCGGAAGCATCTTTTACCGCTTTCCCTGCCTTGGAAGAAGACACGTCCAGAGCCACCGGATAGTAGTCACCTTCCGGCCCCGCGGTAAGAGACTTAAGGTCCTCCACCTGAGTCTGTCTCATCAGCGAGCTGACAGGGATGTCATTGCAATTTGTCTCAAGAAGAGCCTGAAGAGTTCCGGCATTGACACCCATAACGACAGGCAGAGTCCTCTCCCCCTGAACAATCTCAAAAAGACTGTTGCCGTTCAAAGCGTTCTTCAGCGTAGCGATCAGATTATCGAAAGAAATCCCGTACAAAGCCATAAGCGCAGGATCGGCGACATAGAGAACACTGCTTTTCGTGTCTATGGGCGCTATGTCCGGGAAACAGACCTTCAGCTTTTCGTTCACCTGTCTTAGAAGGCCCACGTCAAGGAACGGTTTGGACACAGGCCTAAGCCTGATCACTACCGGAGCTTCCTGCTGTGCGAAGACCAACTCGAATATGTTGCCGGAATTGTTGAACGAAGAAATGGCCGCCGGATATTCCTTCGAGGCGAATCCTGACAACGCACTTTTAAGATGCTCCAGAGCGGCGGGGTCAAAGCATTTGAAATAGACAGAAGCCTGGGACAATGACTGATCCCCGCTATGTCTCAGAGCGAACTTCTGCACCCCGACAAGAGCCGTCGCCTGAGTCACATCGCTTTTCACGAAATCACACAATTCCCTGACTCTAAGCTCATTCTGCTCCAATGACACGCTCTCGTTCCAATCCACATTGAAGACTGTGTCAGTGTACGTTATCACAGGCAGTTTCTCTTTTCTCATAAAGGTGAAACACAGCACGATGCCGACTGCGGAAAGAAGAAAGACAGCCCACCCCAGCCATCTGTGACGCAGAAGAGCTGTCACTCCCCTCTCATAGAAATCCTCGGCCTTGGAAAACGTGAACCTTGAAAGGAATTTGTTAGGACGAAAGGAAGATTCCTTTCTGTACCACCACCAGTAATACACCGGAATCACAGTGATCGTGACGACATAAGAAGTTAGCAGCACTGTGGCGATGGACATAGCCTGATCATAGAACATAGCGCCCGCAATCCCGCTGATGAAGATTAGAGGGATGAACACGGCGCAAGTCGTAAGCACCGAACTAAGCATAGCCCCCGTCACCTCCGAAGTGCCTTCGGCAACTGCCGTCCTCAGAGAATCGCCCCTAAGCCAGCGAGCCGTAATGTTGTCTATGAGCACGACCGTGTTGTCCGTCATCATTCCCACTCCCAGAATAAGTCCGGAAAGGGATATGATGTTGATACTCAATCCTATGCAATGAAAGACCAGCATCGAGAACAGCAAAGAGAGAGGAATGGTCAGAGCTACGAGAGCCGGAGAGCGGAAGTCCTTCATAAAAAGGAATATGATCAGACAGGCCAGCAGCACTCCGGCGATAATGTTACCGGTCAAATTGTTGATTGAGTACTCAAGCAAGGCGGTCTGGTCACGCGTGATCCGAAAATCCACATCGGGATAATCCTCGCTGAAGTTGTCCAAGAGCCCGCCCATAGCTTTCTTCAAATCGGACATTCTGGCATCGCTCTGCTTGATGACAGCCATCGTAACGGCTTGTCTGCCGTCGGAGAGAACCTCACCTTCCGGTTCCGAGGCCTGCTCCGAGACAGAAGCCACGTCCTTAATCTGAAGAAGTCTGTCCCCGGCTTTGAAATAGATGTTCTCCAAATCCTCCTTCCCTGCGGAAAAAGACCGGAACTTCACATTGTACCTGTACTCGCCGTCTCTAATCGTAAGACTTCCCAAACGCACGTCGGAAGACTTCAGATAGCCCTCGAATTTGGCAAGGTCAAGGCCCAGACCTCGCAACTTCTCCTGATCAGGAACAATCATAATCTCAGGGACAGCCTCTCCGCTGACATCAGCCATAGCCACCTCGGGAAGCTGCTCAACCCTTTTTGCCACAACTTCGGAAGCAAAACTGCTGAGAGCTAGAAAATCGTCAGATCCGTCCTTGAGTGTGAGATTCAGATAGAACGCGGGGATGTCAGTGGCACCGGACTTGAAGACTTTCGGCCTTTCCACTCCGCTGAGTGACCCCAGACAACGATCTATCTTCTCATTGACTTCAATGAACAGGAAGTCCATATCAGACCCTTGATCAAAAGTCAATTTGACCGATCCGCTGCCGTCTTTGGACTCACTCGTTATGTCCTTGAGCCCGTTTATCTGGATCAGCTGCTGCCTGAGTATCTTAATGACACCCTCATCCATCTCTCTTGCCGAAAGAGACGCGTCACTCGCCTGAACAGTAATGTAAGGTACATTGATGTCAGGAATGAGAGAGACTGGAAGTGTCCGGAGACTCACTATCCCCAGCACTGCGACAACGATAACCGCCATCGTGACTGAGATAGGTCTGTCCAGTAATCTGTTTAGCATAACTTCTATTTCTTCAGAACGACCTCGGAGCCGTCAGCCAGATTGAGATTGCCGCTGACAATCACGGAATCGCCTGCCTCAAGCACAGCCCCTCTGTCAGAATTGGCCTCGACAGCATATTCCTCAGCATTGGACATCAGCAGATTGACATAGACCCACTCGGAACGGCCCTGTGAGTATCGGAAAAGCACATCCATATTGTCCCTTATGACCACGGCGCTTTTCGGGACCACCAGAAGAGCATTGACAGATTTCGAGACGATGACCCTCACATTCATCCCGTCAAGAAAATCTCCCCCGCCGGCGATTCCGGCCTTGACAGCCACCTGACCGTTCTCGTCCACCGTAGGGTTGACAGACACGATCCTTCCGTCCGCACAGGAGCCCGACGCTCCGAAAGCGCTCACCTTGACGGGCAATCCGGCCTCAACGAACACGCACTCGGACTCCAAAGCCTTGAAATCCACATCAAACTCACTGTCATCAATCAAAGTGCAGAACACGTCCGAAGGAGCCTTGTCGTAAGGTTTCGTCTTTATGTCCGCGACTCTTCCCCTGAACGGGGCTCTGAGAACAGTCTTCGCCAGATCCGCGCTGGCGCTCTCAAAACGATTGCAAGCCTCACTGTAGCCCGAACGTGTCTTTGCCATAGACATCACCCCGGCAGGCACCGAAGCCGAATCCGAAACCGCATACCCCTGCCCCACGAGGACATCCTGCAAGTCAAGACGAGCTTTGTCCAAAGCGATGCGGGCTGACTCGAGAGAAAGCCTTTCCGAACTGTCATCGATTCGGGCGATCACAGCCCCGGAGGGGACGATGTCACCGTTCTTGTAATTAATCTTTGAAATCACCCCGTCCACCCGAAAAGAAAGAGAAGCGCGCGACACTGCCGACAGTTTGCCGTTGGACACCAGCTGCCTATTGAAGACTTTGCGCTCCAGAGGAATAACAGAGACCAAGTTCTTCTCCGGAGAGTAAGAGAGCTTGGAGTCAAGACCCTTCGGAACGGACTTTCCGCCCTTGCCGGAGCAAGAAGACAAGAGAGCCAGCATCACAGCCGACAAGATAAAGAATGAATATGTTCTCATTGCTATTTGACTATTTCATTGTAATCCACATCAAGATCAGAATCGCTGATAAAATCGTACAGCGCAAGTTTGCGGAGCGTGAAGTAATAAACCCAGTAATTGCTCAAATCAGTGACATATTTCCCCATAGCCTCATCATTCTCATTCTGGGAAGTGATGAGATCAGTGACCGAGACACTCCCGCCTCGGAATTTCTCCATCATCAAAGAATAGCGCTCCGAGGAGATGGACATAGCCCTCTGAGAGACATAGCATTGCTGTCTTTGATTATTGAACTGTCCGACGGCCGTGAAAACGCTCTTGCGATAGTCGTTCTCCGCCTGACGCACCTGGGCCTTCACCACGTCGGCAGCGGCTTCCGCCTTCTTGACGCGCCCCTTTCCCGTGCCCCAATCGAAGATAGGGATGGAGAACGACAATCCGACGACCTCCTGATCAAGCAGATTCCCGTAAGCCTTGTCAAAAGCCGAAGCCGAATGAGAGAGACCGAATGTCGCGTCAAGACTGACGGAAGCGCCTCTTCTGGCCTTAGCCTGAGCGACTTCCGACTCTGCGTTCAGCACGTCGATCTCGTTGCCGAGGTTGAACGAAGAGTTCTCGAAAGACTTGGACAGGACGAGATCGTAGTCCATCATCACTGCCGGCAACTGTTCATCCACCGAAGGCTCCACCTCCGCTTTCTCGTCAAGCCCCAAAAGAGAATTCAAAGTCATCTGAGCCTCTTTCACGGCCATATCCTTGTCATTCATATCAGTGCTGTCGGAAAGCATCCTCAATTCGAGTTGAAGATAGTCCTCTCTCGTGACGCTGCCCAGCTTGACTCTCTGCTTTGCGATGTCGAACATCTTGGATGTGTTACGATAATTGGAGACAGCGGCATCGTAATTCTTTCTCGCGAGCATAAGATCGAAAAAAAACTTCACTGAGCTCAAAGTGACGGCTTCCATCGACTCAAGATAGACACGCTTCGCCTTCTCATACTCCTTTGGGGAGATTTTCTTGTCCCATTTGAACTGATTGTAAGCCCAGAGCGGCTGTGTGTAGGACAGGCTCACCGGCTGGGTGTACCAAGTCTTGCCGTTGTGACTTCCGTATTCGTCTATCCTTCTCAAATCCGAATAAAGTTTGAGTGTGCCGCCCGTAAACGTGATGTTCTGGGAGAGATAGAGGCCCAGACTGTTCTGAAGATGGTCGGTGCTGACGTAACGCATCTCTCCTGAATCGGTGTCCTGAAGAAGAGAGAGAGATCTGTCATAGTTCATAAAATCCCCGTACAGGTACAGAGACGGGAGCCTGCTCGCCTGATAGGATCTCCAAGCCCAGTAACTGGACACGAAAGAAGACTTTGCCTCTACTGCCGCCACGGAATTGGATCTCGCCGTCGTGATGGCCTGCTCCAGATTCATTGTCTGGCTCCAGGCGAAGCCGGTTGTCCCCAGGGCCGAAGCCAGTAAGCAGACAATGTGCGAAAAACACTTATTCATCGGTTATGTTGTTTCTTCGATGCAAGTTAGCAAATAAAATAATAAAAAGGCTAAATAACCGCACCTACCACCTTTCCTAT
>JBAYFJ010000144.1:0-5132 GCA_041667245.1 Bacteroidales bacterium
AGTCTTGATAGAATGCGGCTGATGTTCTCACAGCAGTCTCCTATACTCTCTAATTCGCCTATGACTCTGTAGATAACCTTGACCTCCTCTGCTTCTTCCGAACTGATCTCACCAGTGGTGATACCGGATAGGAAATTGGCTATCTCGTACTCGAATTTGTCTGTAACTTCCTCACACTCAACTAATTTGCTCCTATACACCTCAAATTGGTCAGGGTTGTTCTCCTCAATTGCCGGTTTGATGAATTTGCAGCCTTCCTTTGCTGTGGATGCGAAATTAACCAGTTCCTTGAATGCCTGGTCAAGCGATAGGGAAGGGGTGGCAAGTCTGCCGGCGCTGATGTATTTCAACGTGAACTCGTTTGCCTGATTTGGCTCAGGGTCTTTGACGAACCACGTGACTATCTTGACGATAACATTAGTGAACCATATCAGAATGAATGCGTTGATGAGGTTGAACATCGTGTGTACCAATGCGATTCCACATAATGAGGCGGAAGAAACCGAGCCTGAAAGCGCCGCTGAAGAATAAGCAACGACTGAAGGATCGGTGTCTGAAAACAGGGATATTATCTTGCCTACCAGATTAAGGAACGGGTGGAACAGTATGATGCACCAGGTAAATACACCGATTAGGTTGATCAAAGTGTGTATAAGTGCGGCCCTTCTTGCCTGAATGTTGGCGTCCGCAATGGCAGCTGCCACATTTGCGGTGATTGTGGTTCCGATGTTGGCTCCGAGGACGATAGCGGCTGACATATCAAATGGCAGCCAGCCCACGTTCATAAAGATCATAGTCACTGCAACTGTGGCGCCGGATGACTGGAAAATGACCGTGATTGCTATACCTATGATTATGAATATCAGAACGGACCAGAATCCGTGGCTGCAAAGCATTGACAGTGAGTTGAATGCGCCTTGATGATCTGCTATCGCCGGGATTCCTGCCTGCATATAGAACAATCCGAGGAAAACTATTGAAAAGCCTATGATGAATTCGGCGATTTCCTTTGCCTTGGTCTTTTTGGTCATCGAGCAGATGAATCCTACCAACATAAGCGGGAAAATCAAATGCTGAAGGCTGAATCTGAATCCGAGTAAGGAAACAATCCAAGCCGTGATAGTGGTTCCGATGTTGGCGCCCATAATCACTCCGACTGCTTGCGCCAGAGACAGAAGTCCTGCGTTTACGAAACTCACGACCATCACGGTTGTTGCGCTGGATGATTGGATGATTGCGGTTATTCCGAGTCCGCTGAGAATTCTCTTCAACGGATTTGAGGTCATCCACGGCAGAAAAGTTTTTCGGAGTCTGTCCCCGGTGACTTTCTGAACTCCGGAACTCATCATAGCTATTCCGAACAGGAACAATCCGATGGCTCCCAGTAGGGTACAAATTTGCAATATCATAAACTTAACATAATGTAAATTGTGTAACAAAAGGGGAATGGCAGATTAAGACTGTTTTATCAGATCTGCAACCGCTCCCATATCACATTCTTCTTTTCTATAACCTTGTTTGAAAGCAAGTCCTTCGGTCAGGATGCAAAATCCGTGTGCCGCCATCATCTCATCCATCAATTTGACACTGCCGCCGGCCCAAGAATAAGAGCCGAACGAAAAGAAACTGTGGTTCCTAACAAATCTGGAACAAACACCATAGAGAAAATGTCTCACTGGCGGGAAAATGTCATTGTTGTAAGTAGGCGCGCCGGCTGCGATGATGCTA
This sequence comes from Bacteroidales bacterium, assembly GCA_041667245.1. Taxonomy (GTDB): domain Bacteria; phylum Bacteroidota; class Bacteroidia; order Bacteroidales; family UBA932; genus Cryptobacteroides. The sequence goes on from JBAYFJ010000144.1 coordinate 1,729, forward strand.
TACTTGAAGACATCTTCGTAAGCATAAGAAGGGTTCTCGAATGACAGATTGTGGATTGCGTATTTGACGCCTCTGCTTTTCAGTTCATCGGCAAGTGAAAGAGCGGCTTTCTCTGTGTTCCCGTACATTGAGCCATAGACTATGCAGACGCCTTTTTCAGTCTCGTATCTGCTCATTTTGTCGTACAGAGCCACAACTTCCTTCAAGTGAGTTTCCCAAACCGGACCGTGGGTCGGGCAGATTCTTTTCAATTCCAATGACGATAGTTTCTTCAGCGCATTCTGAACAGGTTGGCCGAATTTGCCGACTATATTGGAATAATACCGGATTATCTCATCTTGATACTTCTCGTAAGTGTCGCAGGAAGTGTCAGTTATGCAATTCATTACGGATCCGAAAGATCCGAAAGCATCACCTGAGAACGCAGTTTTCTCTTCCACACAGTATGTTACCATTGTCTCAGGCCAGTGAACCATCGGAATGGCGTAAAAACGAAGTGTCGTGTGTCCAAGATTAAGCTCGTCACCATCCTTGACGGCGGTGATGTTGTCGGTTATGCCCTGGAAACCATTAATCATCGGGACGGCTTTCGGGTTCATAACTATCTCAATATTAGGGTATTCCGACCTGATGAATGAGATGAGGGCGGAATGGTCAGGCTCCATATGATTGACAACGAGATAGTCAATCGTCCTCTCCCCTATCGCTGATCTGATGTTCTCGTAGAATTCCTTTTTGAAAGCTATGTCGACCGTGTCTATAAGCGCAATCTTCTCATCTACAACGAGATATGAATTATATGAGATGCCGTATTTCAGCGGCCATTGGCTTTCGAACAGTACCTTGTCAAGGTCATTGACGCCAACATATCTGATTCTTTCGCTGATGTCCATTTGATAGTTTTTAATTACTTGGCAAAGGTATAAAATAGGAGTGTAGTGCGCAAAAAAAAGAATTATTTGTCTTTTGTTCTTCTTGTCGTTAATTTAGCGATTTGAATGCAGGCTGTAGTCATTTTAGCTGTAAAAAACAGCTTTTTTAAGAGCTAAAAGACTATAACAAATATGTTAGCGCATAGAACATAACTGTTTTAAGCAATAAAAATGAGTAATATAGCAAAAAGCGCTTTGTTGCCTCCCCTTCCTGAAAGAATGAGGCCGTCAAGTCTTGACGAGTACGTCGGACAGTCCCATCTTGTGGGTGAAAATTGCGTATTGAGGAAGATGATTGAAAGCGGAAACGTTTCCTCTTTCATTTTGTGGGGGCCTCCGGGTGTCGGCAAAACTACTTTGGCGCACATTATTGCGTCCACACTAAAAAGAGATTTCTACACCCTTTCCGCAGTGAATGCCGGTGTGAAAGATGTCAGGGACATAATTGACAAGGCCAGAAATGCAACCCTTTTCTCAGGAGCCGCCTCCCCTATTCTATTCATTGATGAGATTCACAGGTTCAACAAAGGTCAGCAGGACGCCTTGCTGGGTGCTGTTGAAAACGGCACTTTCACTCTTATTGGCGCAACGACGGAGAATCCTTCTTTTGAGATTAATACTCCGCTTTTGTCAAGATGTCAGGTGTTTGTGCTTAAATCATTGGAAAAAAGCGATTTGCAGGCATTGTTGGACAGGGCTCTTCATCAAGACATATTGCTGAAAGAGAAGAAAATCATAGTCCAAGAGACAGCGGCTCTGTTCAGATACAGCGGCGGCGACGCAAGAAAGATGCTCAACATCCTGGAGATAGTGACTGACTCGTTCGGCGCATCTTCCCCTATCATTATTGATAATGAGACAGTTACATCCTGTATCCAAGAGAACATCGCTACCTACGACAAGAACGGTGAGATGCATTACGACATCATATCCTCTTTCATTAAAAGCATACGCGGCTCCGACCCAAATGCTGCCGTCTATTACCTTGCGAGGATGCTTCAAGGAGGGGAAGACCCTCTTTTCATCGCAAGACGCCTCTGCATCTTGGCTGCCGAGGACATCGGTCTTGCCAATCCTAACGCATTGCTGCTCGCTGATTCATGTTTCAGAATTGTGGATTCGATAGGTATGCCCGAAGCGAGAATCCCCCTTGCGGAGGCTACAATATATCTCGCAAGCTCCCCTAAAAGCAATGCGGCGTATTTGGCCATCAACAAAGCGATGGATCTTGCCGGTTCCTCTCAGACCGCTTCAGTGCCTTTATATCTCAGAAACGCTCCCACGAAGTTGATGGAACAGCTTGGCTATGCTGACGGCTACAAGTACGCTCACGATTTCCCAGGGCATTTCGCTGATTTGGAATTTATGCCGGAGTCGCTGAAAGGCACTGTTCTTTATGAGCCGCAGCCGAACAGACACGAAGACTCAATGCGCTCCTATCTTGAGAAATGCTGGCCGAAATACTACGGTCACGGGGAAGAGAAAGATCAGAAAGGATAGCCTACGCCAATGTGGACGGCATAACCGTTATTCTTCAGCCACTCATCGGCTTGTACCCATTTGTTTTCTCTCGAAGGGTCACGGAGTTTGATTCCCATATCAATTCTTAGCAGAATGAAATTCAGGTCAAGTCTGATTCCGAGACCCCAGTCAGCTGCAATACTGTTTGCCAGGTTTGAGAATCGGAATTCGGCGTCTTTGTCATTGCCGCTTAGAGTCCACACGTTGCCGGCGTCTACGAACATAGCTCCCGCCAATTTCCAGAACAGCGGGAACCTATACTCTATGTTGGCCTCAAGTTTCATGTCACCTGTCTGGCTGGGAATACTGAACGTGGTGTCTCTGACGCTTGTGCCGGGGCCTATAGCCCTTGACTGCCAGCCTCTCAGACTGTTGGCACCGCCGCTGAAGAATTGTTTCTCGTAAGGAAGCACGGAAGAGTTGCCGTAGGCGTAGCCGGCTCCCGCAAGCACTCTCATTGCGAGGGCGTGTCTGTTGTTTTTGCCGAGAATAAGGGTCTTTCCGAGAGAAATTTCGCCTCTGACATACTGTGAGTAATCCGTGTTCCAAATCTGTTTGTGGCCTTCCTGTCCTTTGTTCAGTGCCGGATTGAAAAGACTCAGGAGATTGCCGGAAATGTCAAACTGGAATCGGAAGTAGTGGTAAGAAGATGTCGGATTGACGTCGGAATTAGTTGTGTAGTAAGTAGTTGAGCCCATTCCCAAATCAAAGTGATTGCGGTAGGCGTTTTTAAGGAACGGATCCTCCGAGAGACTGTTGAAGAAACTCTGGTCCAGATTGAAGAGTCTTATTACGCTGAGTTGCACGGGATAAACCTGATAGAATAGCCTTCCCTTGACGTTGCCGGAATAGCCGTAAGATGTGGATATTATGTTTCTCGTGTACTCAGGTCTGTTCTGGAAATTGTAGGAAGCGTTGACTTCGGTTCGTGGAATGGACGGGCCTTTGAAA
>JBAYFJ010000145.1:0-5119 GCA_041667245.1 Bacteroidales bacterium
CTCAACATCGGGGGCGGTCTTCCCATTAAGACATCCTTCGCAATGGATTTCGATTACGAGTATATGATTGAAGAAATCATAAACCAGATAAAAAGTTCTTGTTCGGCGCACGGCATTCCAGAGCCTAACATCTACACTGAATTCGGCAGTTTCACCGTGGGAGAGGCCGGAGCCTACATTTTCAAGGTATTGGACATCAAACAGCAGAATGACAGGGAGAGATGGTATATGATTGACAACTCTTTTATGACAACAATGCCTGACACTTGGGGGTTGAATCAAAGATTCATTCTCCTGCCTGTCAACAAATGGGATGAGGAGTATCAGAGAGTATTTCTCGGAGGTCTGACCTGCGACAGCAAGGATTATTACAATGCAGAGGCCCACGCCAACGCTATATTCCTTCCTACGATAAGAAGTCGCCGTGAGGCTTTGTACATCGGATTTTTCCACACGGGAGCCTATCAGGAGGCGATTTCCGGCTATGGAGGCATAAAGCATTGCCTGCAGCCTTCTCCTAAGCATCTTCTCATAGACCGAGACAAAGACGGGAACGTCATCACCAAATTGTTCGCACCTGAGCAGTCTTTCGAACGTATGCTGGACATTCTCGGCTATAAATAGATTATGTCCTCCTCCCTTTCAAATAGCAAGATCAAGACTATCAAGTCTTTAACTCAGAAGAAATTCCGGGACTCCCTCGGTCTTTTCACTGTGGAGGGCGACAAGATGGTGAGCGAGGCCATTGAATCGGGGTTTGAAATAGAGGAAGTCTTTCGTGTTGATGAGATCGGTTCGGAGGCTATGTCCCGCATTTCATCTCTGGTCTCCCCTCCTCCTTCTCTGGCAGTTGTGAGGAAGCCGTCGTCAGTCTGTCTTCGGTCAAAGGACGAAGTCCGTGGGCAGTTATGTGGTAATGGATTGTTCCTTGCGCTTGACACCATCAGTGATCCGGGCAATCTTGGAACTATACTCCGAATAGCCGACTGGTTCGGCATCGATGGCGTTTTTGCGTCTGAGAGTACTGTTGATCTGTTCAATCCCAAGGTCGTGCAGTCCACTATGGGGGCGATATTCAGGGTGAGTTTCCATTATACCTCTCTCAAAGACCTTTGCACGTGCGTTAAAGAGCTCTCAGGCAATGTGTACGGCACTTTTCTGGATGGTGAGAGCATTTACTCGCACCAGCTTGACGGAGGTAGACATTCCCCATCGGTCATTGTGATTGGGAACGAATCTGAAGGCATTTCCGATGAGATTGCGTCAATGGTTACTGACAGACTTTTCATTCCGTCTTTTCCTTCCTGGCGTCACGGCTCTGAGTCTCTTAACGCAGCCGTGGCGACGGCAATCACCGTGGCGGAATTCCGAAGGAGATAATAAAAACATTTAGAAATGCGCGATTTGTACAGGCAATCGGCTACGGCTCAATTCTATATGCCGTACGAAGCTCTTCTCACATTCAGAGTGAAGAAGATTCTGATGATTTGCAGTAATTACGATGCGTTCACTCTTGAGGAAGACGGCCAGATCGAGTCCGAACTCTTTAAAGAATACACTGATCTTCACCTGACTGAGCCTCCGAGATTCGTGTGGGCGAAATCCGCGGATGCGGCGAGAGGGATTCTTTCCAAGAGAAAGGATATCGATATGATTATCTGTATGTACAATGAGCACGACAAGAACATTTTTCCTCTCGCGGGCGAATTGAAGGCATCGGGGATTAAAATTCCGTTTGTGCTGCTTATTTATTATTCAAAGGAAGTCAGGCGTCAGCTCTCTCTTCAGGACAATTCAGTCATTGACTATTTTTTCAGCTGGCACGGCAACGCGGACCTTATTCTTGCGATTGTGAAGCTGTACGAGGATATGCACAATGCAGAAAACGATATTCTGAAAGTTGGTGTCCAGGCCATTCTGCTTGTTGAAGACTCCATTCGTTACTATTCCACGTATCTTCCTGAGCTCTACAAACTTGTGCTTACGCAGAGTAATGAGTTTCTCAAAGAGACCCTTAACGCCGAACAGCGGAAGAACCGAAAGCGGTCACGTCCGAAGATTCTTCTCGCAACATGTTATGAAGATGCTCTCGAACTCTTTGACAAGTACAAAAGCAACATTCTTGGGGTCATTTCAGATGTTGGAATGATTGTTCATAAAGGCGATTTGCCAAAAGACGAGAAGTTGGACGCCGGTATTGATTTCGCTCATAAGATAAAGGACTATAATTCATTGATGCCTATCTTGTTGCAGTCTTCGCAAGAAGAATTTATGCCAATTGCGAAATCTATGGGAATAGGGTTTCTGAAGAAATATTCACGTACTCTTTTTCTGCAGCTCACTCAATTCGTTAAGGAAGAATTCGGGTTCGGAGATTTCGTGTTCAAAGACAGAAAAGGACAGGAAATAGGTCGCGCTGCCAATCTCAATGAATTGGAAAAAGTCATTCAGACAGTTCCAGACGAGATTCTTGAGAGCAACACTTCCAGAAACATGTTTTCGAAGTGGTTTTACGCCAGAGGCCTTTTCACCCTTGCTTCCAGATTTCGCTCGGAACATCACACGGTGGCTTCTGATGCCAGAGCATTCATTAAAGATCAAATCACTCTCTATCACGATCTTACGGGAAGGGGAATTATTGCTCAGTTCGACAGGAATTCGTACAAGGACTACATCTGGTTCTCAAGAATCGGACAGAGTTCTCTTGGAGGGAAAGCGAGAGGATTGGCTTTTCTGAACAGCCTTGTGCAGAAATATGGCCTGTCTGACAAATATGGCAAAATGAAGGTCTCCACTCCTCGCACGATTGTGATTACAACTGAGTTTTTCGAGCAATTCATATTGGACAACGGTCTTCAATACGTGATTGACGCAGAACTTTCGGATGACGAGATTCTGTCCGAATTCGTGGCCTCTCGTCTGCCCGAGGAACTGATTGAGGACCTGAAGGTGTTCATCGGCACTGTCAATGTGCCTCTTGCCGTAAGGTCAAGTTCAAAACTTGAGGATAGCAACGATCAGCCTTTCGCCGGTGTCTATTCCACTTATATGGTTCCATCAACCGAGAACAAGGACCAGCTTCTCAGAATGCTTGACAAGGCTATCAAAAGTGTCTATGCCTCCGAATTTTTCAACGGCAGTCGCTCCTACATCCAAAGCACGGAGAATCTTCTGAGTGAGGAGAAGATGGGCGTGATCATTCAGACTATCTGCGGTACGGAGCACGACGGCTTGTATTATCCTATGCTTTCGGGTGTCGCGAGGTCTGTCAATTACTACCCTATCGGCAGTGAGAAAGATGATGAGGGCATTGTCAATCTGGCTTTCGGTCTCGGAAAGACTGTGGTGGAAGGCGGATGCACGCTAAGATTCAGCCCTTCCTACCCTAAGAAGATTCTCCAACTTTCAAATCCGAAATCAGCGATGAAGGACACTCAGAAGAATATGTACGCTCTTTCTATGCGTCCCGCCGATTTTAAAATATCCAGAAACGAGAGTATGAATTTCGCTCATATTTCTGTCAATGACGCACTTAAGTCGTTTGACTATCCGAATATGGTGACTTCTTACTATGATTTTCAAAATGATGTCATACGCACGGGTTATGAGGCTAACGCCTGTGACGTCGTCACTTTTGACGCAATACTGAAGTATGACAAATTCCCTTTGGCTGAAGCCTTGCGCGAGATTCTCTCAATATGCCGACAGGAATTGACCAGCGAGATCGAGATAGAATTCGCCGCTGACGTGATTCCTGGTACTGATGGAGATGAAATGGTGCTCAAATTGTTACAGGTCAGACCGATACGTGAATATATGGATGTGTTCACAAAGAGTATGGAAGAAGTGGAGTCGGAACTTTCCAATGTGTTTGTGAAATCGGACAAAGCATTGGGAATCGGCTACATAGGAGATATTGACTACATAGTGCTGGTGCCGCCTGAGAGTTTCGACAACACTCAGACCAAAGAAATCGCCAAAGAGGTCTCCTCAATCAACAACACTCTCAAGGCATCCGGAAAGAGTTTCATTTTGATAGGACCGGGACGCTGGGGGTCTTCTGATCCTTTTCTCGGCATTCCTGTAATCTGGAGCGACATTTCCGAGGCAAAGACAATTGTGGAATATGGTCTCATCGGTTATGAGATCGAGCCGAGTCAGGGCACTCACTTTTTTCAGAACATAACCTCTCAAGGCGTCGGCTACCTCTCAGTTGATGACCTCGTAGGCAACGGCTCGATTGATTTCGCCAAATTGAATGGACTATCCATTGTAGACAAAACCTCTCACGCCACGGTTCTAAAGGGAGACAAGCCTTTTGTGACCTTTATTGACAGGAATCACAACAAGGCTGTCATCGGCTATTAGTCAAGCTGATCATCACGGCCCCCATCCCTTCAGCGGACACTTTTACCGGTTTTTTGCAATTCAATTCGTCAGTCTCATGAATGCCGAAAAAATCGAATGCGTCTTTAGGTATGAATATGTCAGCATTTGCCGTAGAAGTGCCGAAATTGGAGAAAAACAAAATTGTTTCTTTGCCGTAATGGCGTAGGAAGACGTAATGTTTGTTCTCGTCAAAGCCGTCTGAGGAGTAATTGCAGTAGCAAAGGTCGTAGGATGTGCCTTTTGTGATGACCGGATTAGTTGCGGCGAATCTTATGGTTGAGATGAATCTGGATTTTATACAATCTTCTCCGTTATTCGATTCATTATGAATGGATTTGTAAATATCACGCAAAGACTTGACGCTCCACCAGTCGAAGATGGATGTCCTTCCGTTTCTGTCGCTGTAGCCCTCAGAATCCATTCCCTTTTCCCCCGCTTCCTCGCCGGCATAGACCATAAAAGGCGCGGTGTTCAGAAACAGAGAGACATACAATGCCGCGAAGGTGTTGGATGCGTCTTTTCCGAAGAAATCTGATGCAAAACGCTGTTCATCGTGATTCTCTATGAAGTTGAGCATGTACGGTTGGAGGTCGTGCAGGGACTGCCAATTCCATGTGATGCTTTTAGTTGACTGCCAAAGGTCCACGGGGGTTCCGCTGTCATTGAGGTTTTTGACTGTTATGGCGCGCAGAGTGTCGTACAGACCTGATTTATCGTAAAGAAAGTCGAA
>JBAYFJ010000146.1:0-5081 GCA_041667245.1 Bacteroidales bacterium
GAGAGCAAAAGCAAGAAAAGCAATCATTCTATTATTCTTCATAACGATTGGTAATTACAGGTTAGTTGAGTCAGTCCATCCCGGATTCTGGGTCAGAGCGCCTCCTGTGAGGACTCTCTGGTCTGCAGGGATAGGCCACAGGTAATCTCTTTTCTCATCCCAAGTGTAGGTGAGACTGCTCCACGCGGTCACATAGCCCTTTGTACCGTCCGAAAGGAAGATGTCCGAACCTATCTTCTTGACGTTCAATCCGTCGGAAGGTTTGCTCTGCTGAGTCTTGGAATAGATTTCCAGATCATTCTTGCCGTCCCCGTCCATATCGTAGAGACCTTCGGAAGGGAAATACATTCCGTAGTACGGGTTCTTGTCATTCACCATCTGGGCTCCTTCCTTCCACCTGAACATATCCCATTGTCTGAAGCCCTCGTTCACCAGCTCCACCGTGCGTTCTCTGCGAATCTCCAGAATCACGCCTTCGTTGGCGCTTTTCGTGACATTAGGATAGCACTGGGCAAGGAACGGGTCTATGCCGGCGTTGGCATCGCTCAAAGACATGTTCGGCATCCCCGCTCTTTTCCTGATCTTGTTGATTGAGATGTCCAGATCTTCCTGAGTGAGAGTTCCGAGTTCAGCAAGCGCCTCGGCGTAATTGAGATAGACTTCCGCAGCTCTGAACAGAATCCAGTCCTCAGTGCCTTTGGAAGCACCGCTGTGGGCGTCCGTGGACACGAATTTTATAGGTTCGTAACCTGTCATCGCCGTCATATCGTCAGAAGTGACGTCCTTGGCGCCCTTGGCTATATAGCCTGGGCAAAGCACTGTCTGAGCCATTCGCGGATCTCTGTTTTGGGTCTCCTCAAGATAGCCCATCGTGGAATTCCCCTCAATGTCTGTGAAACGCTTTCCGTCTTTCATTAGATAGTGGTTCATAAAGCGTCTGGTGAATCCCTGCGCGTCGTTTCGTATGTTGAACTGGACGGAATGCGAGAGATTCAGCCCTTCGAAGTTGTACAGTTGAGCGAGAATAACTTCATTACTTTTAGCCTCATCGCTGCAGAACAGGTCGCGGTAAGGTTCTGTTCCGTCGCTGTAGAGCACATACCCGCTATTGTCTATAAAGTCTTTTGCGGCTTCGGCAGCCTGCCTGAGATAATCCTCCGCATCAGGAAGATCCCTGTACACTCGCCACGTCCCCTCAAAAAGAGCAGCGCGAGATTTCATCGCAAGGGCCGTCCACTTGGTCACGCGGGCGATTTCCTTATTTGAAGGAAGCATAGTTATGGCGCTGTCCAAATCGTCCATAACGTGATCCATCACAATTTTTCTATCTTCTCTTGGTTCGTTCAGAAACTCTTTGTCTGTGGATTCAAGCACCTTGTCGTACCACGGCACGTCTCCGAAGCGGATAACCTTCTCATAGTAGAAGTAGGCTCTGAAGAAATAGGCGACACCGTTGTATTTGGCCCTGACTTCTTCGTCTTTGCAATTGGAAGAATGTTCGAGAAGGTAGTTGATTTTCCTGAGCTCGCTCCAGTTCCATTCATTGTAGCCGCTCATATTGTCTGATGCGAGGCGAGTCCCCTGAATTACGCTTCCCATCGATTTGTCGACCATATCGTCGGCATTGATTCTCGAGACGGCGTCTCCGTCGTCCAGCAGCGCGTAATAGAAATGGTTTGACCACAATTCAAGATCAGTCGCGGTCTGGAAATAGGTGTCCGGCGTCACGCTGTCCTCGGGCAGCAGAGTGAGGTCGCAGCTTAAGCATAATGAAGCGGCCATTAACGTCATTAATAATCTATATATTGTCTTCATAAGTAATTCTTTTAGAATTGAATGTCAAGTCCGATAGAATAAGTCTTAGGATAGGCGTAGCCGACTCCTGAGTTGGATTTCTCCGTTGAGGACGAGCCTGCGAGCTCCGGGTCCACGGTACGACAGTTCTTTGTCAGTGGAGATAGGTAGAACAGATTCTCGCCAGTGAAATAGACTCTTACGCTTGCAATCTGAATCTTTGAAAGAAGTGATTTCGGAAGATTGTAGCCGAAAGTGAGATTCTTCAGTCTGAGATAAGCCAGATTCTGAAGATACCTGTCGTTGTAAGTTCCGAGCGAACCTCCCGAATAAGCGTTGTAGCCTCTTGGGCGTGGGAAATAGGCGTTTCTATTGTCGTCGCTCCAGCATCTCTCGTAGAATTTCGTGTCTATGAAGGAGGTTGGAGGAAAGGCGTACGGCCCCCAGAAATCGAATGACGCCTGATTGGCGGCCGGATACCAGTCGCGATGACCTATGCCTTGGAAAAACGCACTCAAATCAAAGCCCAAGTAGTTAAAGCCCAAACGGAACGAATAGCTGTAACGCGGATTGGTGTTACCTATTATTATCTTGTCTCCATGGTCTTTTAGAGTGCCGGAGCCTTCGGAAATGACGTTGTTGTGGTCCAAGTCGGCATACTTGACGTCTCCCGCTCTGAGGTAGTTGCCGGCGGGGCCTTTGCCCTGATAGAGTCGGCTATTGACGGCTTTGTCGTCAACAGTTGCCTGATACTCTGCTGCCTCGCGATCTGTTTTGAACAGTCCGTCAACGTGATAGCCCCAGATTGTGCCAAGTTTTTCTCCGACATAATGGTTAGAGATAAGCCCGTCAGGGTTATGGTATTTGGTGATTTTGGTCACGTAGTCTCCGACCGAGGCTGAAATATTGTAGGAGAACGGCTTGCCCGAGATGTTGAACCTGTCGTTCCAAGAGAGGGTCACTTCCCATCCTTTGGTTCTGAGATTAGCGCAGTTGGCTTTCGGAGTCGGAGCGCCGTACACGTCGGGAAGGGTCAAAGATGTCGTGAGCATATTCCTTGTGTCTCTCATATACACGTCGCCGGTGAATGAGAGTTTGTTGTCGAAGAAGCCCGCGTCCAGACCTGCGTCATAAGTGGTCACAGTCTCCCAAGTAAGGCCTGATGAAATAGGATCGGTCACAGCGGCGTATTTAGCCTTATCCGTGTAATTGAACGTGTAATTCATCTCGTTGTCAGCGCTGATCTGCTCAAGATAGGCATAATTGGAGACCTGCTGGTTGCCGAGGCTCCCGACTGACATCCTGACTTTCAAGTTGCTTAGAACGTCTTTCCACGAGGATGCGAATCTCTCTTCGCTTATTCTCCACGCCGCCGATGCCGACGGGAAGAATGCCCATCTGCTGCCCGGGGCGAATCGTGAGGATCCGTCCGCTCTGGCGCTCGCCTCAAGGATATATTTGCCTTTGTAGTCGTAGTTGGCTCTTCCGAAGAAACCCAAGGTCTTGTAGGCCGTGATCGACTGGTCGGCAGTAAGGACTCCGGTCGCCACCGCGAAGGAGTCGAGGTCATCGTTGGTCAAGTCTCTCTGAGAGACTTCGAGAGAGGATGACCTGTAGGATTCGTACTGCGTGCCGGCCACGATTTTGAAATAATGGCCGTTCCAGTTGTTGTCATAAGTTCCGTACACGTTGAAATCATTTCCTTTGTAGCCGTAATTTGTTTCAGTGTAATTGTTTGCAACTGATCCTGAGGTAAAAGTCTCTATCACTCCCTGCGTCCTGGAATAGTCGAAGGTGTTGTTGCGAAACCTGTAAAGACGATCCCTCTGGCGATAATCGTAGACGGCCGTCACCACAAGGTTTTTCATCAAGGTGATGTCGAACTGATTTGAGAGCGTGAGGTAGCGGTTGGATTTGGAGTTATGCGATTTCCCCGCTGTCATCTGCCCCGCGCGGCCTGCTCCGAGCGGGGAGTTTTTACCGAGCTGGTTGACGTACTGAACCACGGTGCCGTCGGGATTATATGGCAGAAATGCAGCACAAATGTTTGACTGAAGGGCGTTTATGGTGCCTTCATAATTGGAGTGCCCGCCGTAGGAGTACTTGGAGTTGTCAAATGAGAGGTTGTTGGAATACTTCAGCCATTTGTACAGTTTGAATGAAATCTTGGATCTGAAAGAGTAGTCAGTGTACTTGTCTTGGGTGATGTCGAACATTCCGTATTGCTCAAGATACCTTCCGCTTGCGTAATAGGAGATCTTGTCGGAACCTCCGGACACGGAGATGTTGTGTTCCTGCTGGGGGCGTGTCCTTCTGTAGAAGTAGCCGTACCAGTCGAAGTTACCATAATAGTAGTATTTCCCGTCATCTCCGACTTCAACCCAAGGTCTTTCGGGATTCTCGGTTTTGTCGTTTCTCCGCTCCAGCAATTTCTGAAGACCTCCGTTCTCGTCGGTGTAACGAAAAATATTCATTGTTCCGTCCGATGAGTCATTCATAAACTGGTTGACAATCATCACGTGATCGTAGCCGGTGTCAATAAAATCAGTGGAAGTGGTGTTCTGTTGCCATCCGAACCTTCCGTTGTAGGAGATGTGGGCGTTGTCGCCTCGTTTCCCGGCTTTGGTGGTGATCAGGACCACTCCGGCGGATGCCTTGGCTCCGTAGATGGCACAGGAAGAAGCGTCTTTGAGGACTGAGACTGACTCGATGTCATTGGGGTTTATCTGGCTCAGGCTCACTTCGACTCCGTCAGCAAGGACAAGCGGTGAACCGGAGTTCAATGATAGGGATCCTCTGATGTTTATCTTGTACCCGGATTCCGGCGAGCCAGTGCCGAAGGTGATGTTGACAGACGGATCGGCTCCCTGAAGGGCGTTCGCAGCCGAGACAACCGGTCTGGAATTGAGGTCTTCGCCTTTGACTATTGCGACGGCTCCCGAAAGGCTGGATCTCTTTTGGGTTCCGTAGCCGACGACCACCACGTCGTCAAGGACGTTGTGGGACGATCTCATCGTGATGTCGAATGGCATATTCTCTCTTCCTGTCAATTCTATAGCCTGTTCGTCAAAACCGATGAACGAGACTGTTACCTTTGCCGGAAATTTCACGTTTTCAAGAGAATAGGCTCCGTTGCCGTCTGTTATGGCCCATAATTGCGTACCGTCCACGAGCAAAGACGCTCCCGCAAGCGGCTCGTCGTTTGCGTCAATCACTTTTCCGTAAAGAATCTTATGTGTGCCGTCCTGGACCTTTTTCTCCTGTTGCGGGTTGACTGCTTTCGTTAC